>CAYNKM010000016.1:0-12835 GCA_964397795.1 uncultured Desulfovibrio sp.
CAATAAGTTATATCTTTTAAAAATTAAAGTTTTTTGAAAAAGGGGGTCTGGGGGAGAAAACTTTTGTTCACAAAAGTTGTCATCCCCCAGAAAAATCAACACATGGTTTAAACAGAGCCAATTTATAATATAATCAGGCAAGGAAGTTTATCTCCGCACTTTACAGCTTTTTAACGAAATATTATAAAAAGTTTCTTATGAAAGTCCGGAAAACCTGGTTTTTTTCACTAATTTTAATTCTCGCCTGCAGTTTTGCACTGTACGCGGCTTTTAAAAATCCGGACAGTGGCTTGGGCGAGAAATCGGAAATAGCGGATAAAAGCCCGGAAACACATTTAAATTTATGGCGGCAGGTCAATGCCATATGCGAACTTCAGAAAAACAACTGGATACTCGCAAATCTGGATAAAGAAAGTGAGCTGGACAAGGAGCGGCAAGATTTGTCCTTTTTTCATAATGAGATAATCGGGGAAGTGGAAAAAATGATTCACTCAAGGGAGTTTGCCGCTCTGGGAAAAAAAGATGAGGACGAAGAAAATGAGATAATTGAAGGAAAGGTGAACAAGGGAGACACCATATCCAGCATACTTGAAAAATCGGCCCAGGGGAAAGTGCAGCAATACATAAGCGCAACCAAAAAAGTATTTTCACTTTCATCATTCAAGGAGGGTCAGCCGTATTTTGTTCATATTGATCCGGAAACCGGCAGATTAAAACGTTTTGAATATGAAATTAATGATCAGAGCAGACTGGTGGTGGAAGGTACGGACAAGGTTGAGGCGAGACTGGAAGATATTCAATATGTAACCTTGCTCGATACATGTGAGGGAGTTATTGAAGATAATCTTTTTCAGGCAGTTGCCGATATTGGTGAAAAACCGCAGATGGCCCTGAAGCTGGTAAAGTTATTCGGATCAGAGATTAATTTTGCGAGGAATCTTGAAAAAGGGGATTCCTTCTCTGTTTTAATTGAAAAGTTGTACAGGGATGGGGAATACAAGGGATATGGAAGGATAATCGCCGCGACATTCACCAATCATGGCAAGAGCTATGAGGCCTTTCTCTTTCGCGATGGGCAGGGTAGGGAGACATATTATAATGAAAATGGAGAGAACCTGAATAAAACCCTTCTGCAGTCTCCCCTTGCGGTTACCAGAATAACTTCCCGATTTACGCAAAGCCGTTTTCATCCCATTTTACGCAAGGCAAAGCCACATCTTGGCGTGGATTATGGAGCTCCTACCGGGACACAGGTCAAGGCGGTAGGCGATGGAATTGTAACGGAGCGGGGCTGGGCGGGAGGATATGGAAACCAGGTGGTCATAAAGCATGGGGCGGGGCTTGAATCCATGTATTCCCATTTGTCTGGTTTCGCGCGGGGAATACGCGAAGGGGCCAGGGTAAAGCAGGGTCAGGTAATTGGATTTGTAGGAAGCACCGGACTCTCGACAGGCCCCCATCTGGATTTTCGTCTGCGCCAGAATGGGAAATTTATCAATCCTTCCAAGGCTATAAATCCCAGGGGAATGCCTGTGGCGCAGCGAAACATGGAAGCTTTTAAAACGGCCAGGGAGCTTGCCAGGGATTGTCTTGAAGGCAGAAAAAAAATTGAAAATTACACTGTGGACAGTATAGTACCTTTAGCGGTAAAATCCAGTCCTGAAGAAGAATTTCTGGAGGAGGAAAAGCCAAAGGCCCGATCCAGGGTTTCAAAGTCCAGGAAGAGACGTTATTTGCGCAGGGCTTTTCCATTTAAAAGGCCAAGCGACATAATGAACAGAAGGAGGCCTTTATTATGATTGTTTTTGATCCACATTGGGGAGGTCTTGATTACGCTTTTGACACTCCTGCGGAAGATGGCTTTTCAATAACGTACCTTCCCAGTCTGGCCAATGACGCGCTGGCTGGTCAGTTGCAGCTTGAATCGGAAGAAAGCGTTCATTCCTTCATGCAGGCTCAATTCAGAATGGCTACGGAAAATATGATGGGTTACGGACTGGTAGCCAGTTATACAGCATAAGCGGGAAAGGATAATGGATAATTCCAAAAGAGGTTCGGGCAAATCTGGTTTCAAAAGAGAGCAAATCAGGAAAAGAAATGTCCGTCCGGACAGGGGTGAGAGAATTGCCAGGATAAAGGAATCATCCCTTCGGGATGATATTGTCAAAATTGATCAGGATATCCTGCGGCTTTTATTGAAACGGTATAATCTGGCGGCCAAAATCAGCCAGAAAGGCAGGATGCCCGCTGAAGATGAAAAATATCTGAGGGAAAAATGGCAAGCGTCCGTTGCCAGAATAAGCAAGGACGCGGATCTTTCCAGCCGTTTCTTCGCCCTGATGCAGGATGTCAGTTTCTTGCCCAAACCGGTAAATTCTGATGAACAGGAGGGTACGGGGACAAAGAGATCAGCCTTTATATTCAATCTTGTCAATAAAAGTATTGAATTTTCCCTTCATGTTCCCGGCGAAGCCCAGGACGCCTGCTCCTGGGTCTATATGGCCGCCTCAAGCGGACAGTCCATACATATAGAGCCAGGACCCGATAATTCTCCCGCCAGAAACTGCCTGAATGGTTTTGTCCAGATGGGGGCAAAAATCACGCGTGAAAATGGAGTTATTGATTGTCAGGCAGGCATGCCAATGGGGCAGCCCGACAAGGTGCTATTTGCCGGAGAAAGCGAATTTAATTTTTATCTGTTTCTGGCCCATTATCTCGGCAAGCCCTCAAGAGTTAAAATTACCGGCGAAAAAGAACTTAATGTTCCCAATTTTTCATTTTTAAATCATTTTCTGCCCAAGATGGGAGCAAGACTGGTTCATGTCATACCCAGAAGCAACAGTTTCCCTGTTCGCATTGAATGTTCAGGTCTTTTGCCAGATGGCATAACCGCGTCTTCCGAACTTCCGCCGCAGTTCTATGAAGCCCTTCTGCTCGCAAGCCCGTTTTATGAAAGGCCATTTTCCATTGATTTTAAAGATTATCCAGATATGGATGAAATATTTGCCCGTTCCGTGCCAATTCTGGAACAGTGCGGAGCAATCTATACCGTTGACGGATCAGTCATTGGAATCAATCCGTCTTCAATCAAAATTCCTTCCAGACAGAATATTGCCATGGATCCGGTTCTTGCGGGTTTTCTCATGCTTTTGCCCCTGGCCAGCGGTGGACGAGCGGAACTTAAAGGCTTTTGGCCAGACTGGCAGGAATGCAGAATTCTGGATGAAAGTCTTGCGCTTGTGGGTCAAAAACTGTCCATCTCCCGCGAGGGAATCAGTATTGAAAGGAATACGGCCTACAGTCAGTTCAATTTAAGGAATTTGCCGGCCAACCTGCTCAAGCAATATAATGATTGGCAAAAAGCCATAATAACAAGTCTGGCTGTCTGTTCATCCCTGCACAATACGGAAACAAGCCTGCCCTGGACGGAATGGCCGGAATGCCAGGACTTTTTGCGCGCCTGCGGTTTCGGTCAGGAAGAAGACGGAAAACTTTTTCCATTAAACCCGCCAAAAGCCCCATTTGTCTGGAACGCTCCAAATGCGGTCTGGGTACTCGCGCTGGCTGTCTGCGCCTGCGCCCGATCTGATAAAAGCCCATGTATGCTCGGAAATCCAAACATAGTTTCTGAAATCTGGATTCCTTTCTGGACATGGTATAACAATACTTTAAGGGGAGAAACAGACGAACCTGTCCAGCAGGAAGAATCAAAAAGACGGCGCATCAGAACCAACGCGGAGGCCGTTATTCCCGAATTGAAGGAAGATCCGGATTAATTTTATCCAGCTTTAATGAAATGCCGGGGCTGATCCAGTACCCGGCATTTTTCATTTTAGCTTATGGGATTATGCCTTCCTGAAATTATGGGAAAAAAGGAATTCATAAATTCAGAGTAATCCCGAATCGCGGCCTGAAAAAATAATTACGGTAAGCCGATCCATTATCATGTCTTGCAATCATTTTGCCAATGCTTATCATTGCTGCATGAACAAGCCTGTAATCCATATAGAAAATGCACGTCAGCATAATTTAAAAAATATAGATATAGATATTCCCCGCGATGAGTTCGTAGTGCTCTGCGGCCCTTCCGGATCCGGCAAATCCACCCTGGCTTTTGACATTGTATATGCTGAAGGACAAAGACGTTATGTTGAATCGCTTTCCGCATACGCAAGACAATTTTTGCCACAAATGGACAAGCCCGATGTAAGCAAAATAGAAGGCCTGTCCCCGGCCATCTCCCTGGAGCAGCAGGGGCTCGCAAAAAATCCGCGTTCCACAGTAGGCACTGTGACAGAGATTCATGATTTTTTAAGGGTTTTTTTTGCGCGACTGGGACAGGTCCACTGCACCCAATGCGGCAAGCCAATTGAAAGCCAGACTCTTGATGAAATAATTTCCAGAATCCAGGCCCTGCCGGAAGGAAGCAAATTCATGCTTCTTTCTCCTCTTGTTGAACGCAAGAAAGGAACTCATCAGGAGCGCTTTAAAAAACTTAAGGCGGCCGGTTTCGCGAGGGTAAGGGTTGACGGAGAATTTTTAACTTTGGACCAGATACCTGAATTAAATAAAAATCAGAAGCATGATATAGATCTGGTAGTGGATCGCCTGATCATCAAGGAAGGCATTCGCTCCCGTCTGGCAGACTCTGTTGAACTGGCATTGCGGGAAGGATCTGGCCGCCTGATTGTTTATTTGCCCGACGCTCCAGAGGATAATCGCGAAATTGTCCTTTCCAGTATTTCTTCCTGTCCTGACTGCGGCATTTCAATGGCTTCTCCCTCTCCCCAGCTTTTCTCTTTTAATGGACCTCAGGGGGCTTGTCCCCGCTGTGTCGGGCTTGGCGCGATTGAATATTTTGAACCGCGCCTTATCGCTCCCAATAAAGCCCTTTCCCTGTCGGACGGGGGACTTTTGCCCTGGGCAAACAAGGAATCGTTTAAAAAATATGAATCAGCCTTGAAAGCCGCGGGAAAAAGGCATGATTTCACTCTAAAAACGCCTCTCAAAGATTATTCCAGAGAAGCTCTGGACGTGCTCTTTTATGGCGAAGATAAGAATGGAAAAGCCAAAAAATCTTCGCCCGCCCTGCGTCGCAACTGGATGGGAGGTATAGTTCACATGAATGCCCAGGGAGATTATAATAGCAAATATTATTTTAATAATTTATCTGAAGACACGGCGTTAAAAATAGATGACAAACAATGGCCAGGAGTCATCCCCATTCTGGAAAGCGGAATGCAGTATGGCGATGTCTGGCGTGAAGAACTGGCCCGCTTCCGTCAGACCTGTGACTGTCCCGATTGCAAGGGGGCGCGTCTGAAACCCGAGGCCCTGTCCGTCAAGATTAATGACATCAACATTGCCGGATTTTGTTCCATGTCCGTGGAGAAGGCCCTGACCTGGATACAGGAGCTGGTTTTTACCGGTAGGCAGCAACTGATTGCCGAGCCTCTTCTTAAGGAATTAATCTATAAACTTTCATTTATGAAAAATGTCGGTCTTGAATACCTTTCACTAGGCCGATCGATGAATACACTTTCCGGTGGAGAGGCTCAGAGAATCCGTCTGGCATCCCAACTGGGTTCCGGACTGGTTGGGGTCACTTATGTCCTGGATGAGCCATCCATAGGTCTCCACCCGCGGGATAATGAAAGATTGCTTGGAACGTTGCGATCCCTGCAGCAGCGGGGCAATACCGTGCTGGTTGTCGAACACGATGAAGCGACAATCTGTGAGGCGGATACGGTTATTGAGCTGGGACCAGGATCGGGAGCGATGGGGGGCGAGGTCATGTTTCACGGTAATGTGGATCAGCTCCTCACTGAATCCAATACGCTTACTGCCCGCTATTTAAGAGGTGACGAAAGTATTCCCCTGCCCGAAGGTCGCCGGGAAGCCAGGGGTTACATTGAACTTAAGGGAATCAGGACAAATAATCTGGATAATCTGGACTGTAAAATTCCCATGGGAGTCTTTACATGTATCACCGGCGTTTCAGGTTCAGGCAAAAGTTCCCTTGTTATTGACACCCTATATAAGCATCTGGCTATCAATCTTGGCTTAAGAGTTGAGCAGCCGGGGACAATTTCTGGCCTGGATTATACGGAGGGAGCTGTCCCTGTCGAGCATTTGATAGCGATTGATCAGAGTCCAATAGGCCGCATCCCCCGATCGAATCCGGCAACCTACACAAAAATTTTTGATGAAATTCGCAATATTTTTGCCAATACTCCTGAAGCCCGGAAAAAAGGCTACAAGCCAGGCCGTTTCAGTTTTAATGTCAAGGGAGGAAGATGTGAAGCGTGTTCCGGAGATGGGCAGATCCGGGTTGAAATGCATTTTTTACCGGACGTATATGTTACCTGTGACGTCTGCCAGGGAAAACGCTATAACCATGAAACGCTGGAAGTGCGTTACAAGGGGCTTAATATAGCTGAAGTTCTTGATTTGACAGTGGAACAGGCGGTCAAATTCTTCGAGAATTATCCAGTTCTTACCAGACGCCTTAAAATGCTTGAGGAAGTGGGCCTTGGCTATTTGCGCCTGGGCCAGCCTGCCACAACCCTGTCCGGCGGGGAAGCCCAAAGGATTAAAATATCAAGGGAGCTGGGCAAGAAATCCCTGCCTGGTACGCTATATGTACTGGATGAGCCCACTACCGGTTTGCATATGCATGAAGTGGGCAAACTTGTCGGGGTACTTCACGCCCTGGTGGAAAAGGGCGCGTCGGTAGTTGTTATTGAGCACAATACGGATATGATTCTCGCGGCTGATTATGTCATTGATATGGGTCCGGGCGGGGGCGAATATGGCGGGAAGATAATTTCCTGCGGTACTCCTGAAGCTATTGTCGCGGATCCGCAATCAATTACAGGCAAATTTCTCATGGAAGAAAGATCGCAGCGGGCAAGGCGGCATGTAAAATTACTGGAAAACAAGCCAATCCTTTCCTGACAGGCTCCGCGTTTCCCAATTCCCTTTCTCACCTCACAGGCTGAAAATCCGGTGATATTTAAGGAAAATATTCCTTTTTAATATGATTTTAGTCTGTCCCGTTCTTGCCAAAACATTGAAATAATTATACTAGATAACAAAAAATCAGAGGCTTCCAATATGAGCGCAGGTCAGGAAGCTCCTTTTCCGCCTTCTTCAGTTTCCAGAACAGTATGGAAGGAATCTGAAAAAACGGATGGGGATTCCAATTCTGGAATTATGCCTGAAACCAATCTGGGCGCAATTCTGGGTATTCTTATTATTATCCTTATGCTTGTTATTGGCTTTGTCGGCTGGCTTATTACCAACAGAAGTGAAAAGCAGATGGCAAATCTTCTGGCTGAAAAGGGATCGTCTCTTTTAATGGTTTTTGAGAGCGCGCTTAAAACCGGAATGAAAGACGAGTCCGGTCTGCAGTTACAGACCTTGCTGGAAGAAATGACTTTAAGCAGGGACATTGACTTTATCGCCCTTACCATGCCGGATGGGGTCATTCTCGCTCATTCCGACCGCGACCGGATTGGCGAATTTCTGGATCTTGCCGAGGGGGAATTAAATTCGGACAAGATGATTGATCTGGCTCCCGAAAATGATGAAAAATGGAAAATCCTTACAGCGGAAGGGCAAAGGGTATTTTTATTATATAGAAATTTCACGCTGGGACAAAAGGACTGGCCCAAGGATGTGCCGGAACCGGTTATATTTTTGGGGATGGACGTTTCTCCTTTTGAGATTTCCAATAGCCAGAATAGGAACTATATCCTGATTTTAAGCCTGGTTCTTCTTATTGGAGGACTTTTTTGTCTTGTGGCCTTAAGTTATGCCCAGAGAGCGGCGGAATCCCGCAAAAAGCAGAATAGGGCGGAAACAGAAGTGGCCCGTCTGGAAGGGGAGGTGCGCCGCAATGAAAAGATGGCCGCGATAGGGACGCTGGCGGCTGGCGTGGCGCATGAAATCCGCAATCCATTAAGCTCAATTAAAGGCTATGCCACCTATTTTTCAGGGCTTTTCCCAGAAGGGAGCGAGGATAAGGAAGCCGCTGTCGTAATGGTGAACGAGGTAAACCGATTAAACAGGGTTATAACGGATCTTCTCGGCCTTGCCAAACCAAGCGATGTCAAGCTCAAGCCGGTAACTGCCCAGCTGATAATTCAGCATGTGCTGCGTCTGGTCAGGCAGAACGCTTCAAACAGGAATGTAAGGATCAATTATAAATTTGCCCCCCGTGTTCCGGAAATCATGGCGGATATGGAGCGCCTTAGTCAGGCGCTGCTTAATTTGAGCCTTAATGCCCTGGACGCGATGGGAAACGGCGGAGAACTGCTTATCGCGATCTCCGGGGGCAAAAAACGGGTTTGCATTATTGTTAAAGATACGGGCGCAGGCATATCCAAAGAAGTTATCAGTAAAATTTTTGATCCATATTTTACGACAAAGAGAACCGGTACCGGACTTGGCTTGCCTATGGTTTTCAAGATCGTCAAGGGCCATTCGGGAAGGATTGGCGTAAGCTCATGGGTAGAAGAACGGGATGGAGAGGGAAAGCTTATAAAGGCAGGAGGAACAATCTTTCATCTGTGGCTGCCGGTAGTTTCTGAAAACGAGAATATTCCGCTGGCTTATTAACAGGTTCTGTCAGCGTCCGGGGGAAGAATGAATCACAATAAAATTCTGGTAGTTGATGACGATAATGCCCACCGCGGAATGTTAAAGACCATGCTACGCTCCTGGGGCTATAATGTTGAACAGGCAAGTGACGGGGATGAAGCCGTAGCTCTTGTTCAGGAAAAACCTTTTGACGTGGTCCTTACAGACGTGCGAATGGCCCGCATGGACGGCATCAACGCCCTTAAAGAGATCCTCGCTTATAATCCCGCGCTACCAGTTATTCTTATGACGGCGTTTTCCTCTGTTGAAACCGCGGTGGATGCGTTGCGTCTGGGCGCATATGATTATCTGGTAAAACCGCTTGATTTTGATTTATTGAAAGAAACCTTGCAAAAAGCGATAGATCAGTCAACAATAAGTGTGGAAAATCGGGAATTGAGAAGGCAGATGACAGAAAATCAGGAGAGCCCGACAATTCTCGGTAGAAGCGCGGCGATAAAATCCCTTCTTCAGTTTATAGAAACAGTAGCGCCGACAGAAGCTTCCGTTTTGATAACAGGAGAGTCCGGCACGGGCAAGGAGCTGGTGGCAAGGGCCATTCACGCCGCTAGCAACCGGGCCTCACAACCCATGATAACTGTAAATTGCGCGGCCCTGGCTGCAAATTTGCTTGAGTCTGAATTATTTGGCCATGAAAAAGGCTCTTTTACCGGAGCTGACAAAAAACGGGAGGGCCGATTTGTTCAGGCGGACGGGGGAACGCTGTTTCTGGATGAAATAGGAGAAATGCCAATTTCCCTTCAGGCCAAACTTTTGAGAGCCCTTCAACAGGGCGAAGTTCAAAGAGTGGGATCAGATAAACCTGTCAATGTGGACGTCAGGATTATTGCCGCCACAAACAGGGATTTGGCCCAGGAAGCGCGGGAAAAGCGGTTCAGGGAAGATTTGTATTTTCGTCTTAATGTAATCTCCATGGAAGTTCCGGCCTTGCGGCAGCGCAAGGAAGATATTCCCCTTCTGGCGGCTTCCTTTTTGGAGCGTTTTGCCAGCCGCAATCGCAAAAACCTGAAGGGCTTCGCTTCCCAGACGCTGGATGCCTTGTTGCGTTACGAATGGCCAGGCAATGTCCGCGAACTGGAAAATGCGGTAGAAAGGGCGGTTATCCTCTGCAGGGGAGAATTAATTGGCGAGGAAGTTTTGCCGGCCAATATCCTGAAATCAGCTTCCGCTCCGCAAGAGACTCATAGCGAATTTTCAATGTCCAATGTTTCGCTTGACATGATGGAAAAGCAGGTTATTGAAAACACCATGCGACAGACCGGCGCAAACAAGAGCGAAACCGCGCGGAGGCTGGGCATCACCAGGGCGACGCTGCACAATAAACTTAGAAAATACGGTCTTGATTTTTAAACAGGTTTATTAGCCTGGTTTTGCTATCCTGCTTTACAGCATTTTTTTCAGGTTTATCATAAAAAACGCCCCGTAATGGGGCGTTTTTAACAAGGGAGGTATAGGAGGAGGAGAGAAATCTGGCTACTGATAAAAAAGTTTTGGGGTATCTTTTTCACTTATTATGGCGCCGCGCTGCATAATGACAGCGGAGGCCATTTTCTGAGCAGCTTCCACACATTCTTCAGGACCTTTGCCATTTGTCGCGGCGGCTAGATACGCGCCGATAAAAGAATCGCCGGCGGCAGTCGTATCCACAGGATTCAGATGTTTTGGGGAATGGACCTCAATTACGCTTCCGTCCCTGTTATAGACAAGACAGGGCTTGTCCTCATTTTTAACAATTGTCCATTCCGCCCCCAGTTCCTCTATCGCCTTTTTGTAGTCCGGATTGGCCGGATCTGACAAATCATAGCCAGCGGCCTGAATCTCATCCGGGGAGAGGAAGATCCATTTCGCAATTTTTGCCAGGCGTTTGTAGTATGGCGCGGCATTGGCGTAATTTCCCCATAATTTTGTGCGATAATTAAAATCAAAAGAGATGGGGACGCCTCTCTGCGCGATTTTTTCCAGCGCGGCCAGGAGTTTTTCCCTGCCTTCAGGAGTAAGAATTGCCAGGCTGATACCAGACAGGTGAACAAGATCATAGGACCAGAGAGAGGCCAGAATATTATCGCTTTCCGGGGTATCAAAGCAGAATTTCGCGGCCGCCTCTCCCCGCCAGTAAAGAAAGCTTCGCTCTCCGTTGGTATCCACCTCAATTATGTAGAGTCCGGGCAATTTGTTATCGAGGCGCTGGGTAAGGTCGGCATTAATGCCATTTTCTTTCCAGAAGGCGGCCATGCCGTCACTGTAAGGATCCTTGCCAAGGGCAGATATGAAATCAACATCCGCGCCAGAAGCGCGTTTGAGATAAACACCGCAATTAAAGGCATCCCCCCCATAGGTCTGGGTCAATAAACCATTCTCGCGGCGTAATTCCACCATACATTCGCCAATAAAAGCTGCTTTCAATTTCTTTTTCATAAATCAGTTTACCAGATATCCGCCATCAACGGGAATTACAGCTCCGCCCAGATAATCGCTGGCGGAAGATGCCAGAAAGATTGCCGTTCCCTTCATATCTTCAGGTCTTCCCCAGCGAGCCGCTGGAATCCGGGATTCAATTTCCTTAAACCTGGGGTTAGAAGGATCAGTCAGGGCCGTGTTCATGTCAGTAGCCATATAGCCAGGGGCAATGGCGTTCACATTAATTCCCCTGCCCATCCAGTCATTGGACAGGGCTTTTGTCAGCTGGGCAATGGCGCCCTTGGAGGCGGCATACGCGGCGACGGTTCTGCCGCCAAAGAAGGAAAGCATGGAAGCTATATTTATAATTTTTCCGTAACCCTGGGGAAGCATAATTTTGGAAGCTTCCTGACAGAGAATAAAGACAGAAGTCAGATTTACGGCAAGCACCTCTTCCCAGTCTTCAATGGGGAAGTTTTCGGGAAGATGGCGACGCTGAATACCATGGGCGGTAAGCAGAATATCTAGCTTGCCGTCCAGCATTTTTACTGATTGATCAAATACGGATTTTACTTGATCCTTCTGGCTTAAATCAGCCTGGGCAAACAGGCAGGGAAGGCCGCGATCCTGAAATTTTTTGGCGATAGCCTCCCCTTTTTTGCTTGAGCCGACTATTACCACCTTTGCTCCGGCTTCAAGCAATCCTTCAGCCATGGCTTCGCCAAGACCGCGCGTGCCTCCTGTCACCAGAGCGCATTTACCCGATAAATCAAATAACTTCAACATGACTTCCTACTTGCTGGCTGGATGATTAATGGGGTCACGCAGTTTTTCACCCTTGGCAAAGCGCACCGCTTCTTCGGCTGTTTTGCGCTTCAGTTCCGCTTCCGCCTCCTGGGAATACCAGGCCATATGCGGGGTAATGAGAACATCTTCCCTTTCAAGGAGTTCGGAATTTTTTGAGAGTGGTTCCTCTTCGGTAACATCCAGGGCAGCTCCGGCAATCTCCCCCTTCTTGAGGGCTTCAAGCAGGGCTTTCTCGTCTACAAGTCCACCGCGGGAAACGTTTACAAGATATGCGCCGGGTTTCATTTTAGCTAGAGACTTTTCGTTTATTATATGCGCGGTTTCCTTGTTTAGAGGCATGTGCAGGACGAGAATATCGGAATTTTTAAGCAGGGTATCAAAATCAACTTTCTCAATCCAGTCCGTACCGTCTTTGGCGTTAGGAGTATAATAGGGATCATAACCAATGACCTTGCCAAAAATGCCTCTTGCCTTATTGGCGAAAGTGCGGCCATTGCGTCCCAGACCCGCAATACCGAGGGTTTGATTGGAAAGGCGGTATATGGGTACGGATTTTTTGTAGGACCAGTTTCCGTTGTGAACATCTTTATTCATCATGCTGGTTTTCCGGGCAAGATCCATTGCCAGGGCCAGGGCATGTTCCGCCACCTCATTCATTCCATAATCAGGCACATTGCACACCTGAACGCCATATTCCGTCGCGGCGTCAACATCTATATTGTTTACGCCGACTCCATAACGGATAATCGCCTTAAGTTCTGGCGCGAGAGCCTTTATTACCTTTCTGGTTATTGGCGCATACTGATTCATGATGATTTCAGCGCCCTTGCAGTTTTTGATAACATCATCTTCAGTCTTGCTTTGCTTGAGGTCAAAGGTCATTCCATTGGCGTCAAATACCTTTTTTTCCTCATCCTGATTAATATGATCAAGGTCTGAAATAACAACTTTCATTTCTTTTTCCTTT
>CAYNKM010000017.1:0-12146 GCA_964397795.1 uncultured Desulfovibrio sp.
AGTTCTGTTTTGGCTTTTGCGCTTCCCGAGCCGAAGGCTTCTATCCTTTTCAAGTCCGCGGCGTTATTTGCCCGGACAAAAAGCGCATTGGCAAACTTGTCCTCCAGATCAGGATCAGCCGGATTCAGATTGTCGCCACGCGCCGCTATCGCATAAGGCAAACCGGCCAGGGCAGCACCCACGCGGGCGGCAGTCGCGGCTCCCCGCGGCCAGGGCGCATAGACAATATCAATGCCTTCCTCAACAAACATTTTTGCCAGGCTTACGCCTACGCAGAAGCCCCACAAATTTTCGCCCAGCACCTCCGGATTGGGCCAGCGTCTTAGGCAACTTTCCCTGAAAAGTTTCCAGGTTTTCCCCGGCCGTCGCAAAAAGGAAAGGAGAACCCGCCAGCAGACCGGCAACAGGGATCGTATGCCAAAACGATGAACTGGCAAGGAAAAATCCCGCATCTCCCTGGAGCAGTGATGTATATTTTTTCCATAAAGGGTATATATTTCAAGAGGAAGAGTCCGGCTTAGGCATTTTATTTCCCGGAAAATGAAAGGCTGGGTAAAAAGCGGAAACCAGAGAACAACATAGGCCACATGTGGAAGCCCTTTGGCAAGGATCGGCTTGTCCTTCTCCATTTCAGACATATTCATATTTTTATTTCAGAAAACGGGATGAGAAAAATTACATCCCTGTCATAATAGTTATAACAGACGCGTTGAACGGCTGATTCAGGGAAAGTCCAGCCAGGAGTCTGATTCGGAAAAAATTTCTTCCGGAGGAAAGCTCCAGTCGCCCTCACTATTTCGTTCCCGCGATTCGGAATTTTCCATTTTAAGCCGCAATGAATTCATTGTTTCATAATTTACAATAAAAATTTTTTCCAGCCATTCAAAATATGCTTCCATTTTGGCAAGGAATTTTTGTGCCGTTTTATTGTCTGGCACATGAGGCGCGCCACCTGGCATCATTTCTGAAGAATGCCAGGTAAGCGACAAATTTTTTCCCCCTGCCCTGACATGCAAAACGGTAACCAGCTTGAGTATTGGTAACGGATATTCCACGGCCAGAAGCGGCAAAGCCCCCCAGCGCCTGAAAGCGGATTTAAAGACGTCAGAAAACAACTTGTTTTCTTTCAATCTGCTGAAAAAGGGAAGCCAGCTGGTAACGGTCAGGGGAACTTCCAGAATAGATCCAAAGCTGTTTTTAAGCCAGTAGGGATCCTGGGGAGCTTCGAAGTGATCCGGCGTATCCGCCTGCCGGCCAGAATGTAGGGGGCGGACGGACGCGTCAATCTTTATGCCGCAGGCCATGAGAAGAGGCCAGTGAACACGGTGCAAGTCCCATCTCCCCATGCGAAAAGAAGCCGTCTGGGATGAATTAAAATCATTGGCGGCCTTGACAAGCTTATCCAGTTTTGCCTGCATTATCGCGGGATTCACCCTGGCGGACGCCACCTTATGATATACTGGCCTGATAGCGGGATCCGGCCCTTCCACAAGGGGAGGCGTATTCCAGAAATGCAGATGGCACCCTATTTCCAGGGGATAGCGGGCGCGCAGCTTGTCCAGAATACGTCTGGCCCAGGCGTCCCTGAAAACTGGCCAGGCGCAAAACAGGGTAGGCCTGACGCCTCTCTCCAAAATTGGCGTCAGTGATTCCAGAAAGGACACATTCCGCAGGGATGGATTCAGACGCTGATAAGATCCGGAAAAGAGACCCTCTTCTTCCACGTCAATGCTTGCGGTTACCGTTATTTTTTTACGGCTGGCCATTTGCGCGGGACTCCAGGGAATTCAGATACAAATCCTTAAGAGCCAGGCTATTCTTTAAAGGATTAAATATATCAAGAACCAGCTTATGGCCGGATTGAGCCATTTTGCAGGAATTTTCCCAATCTTCAAAACTCTGCCGGATAGCGTCTGCCAGAGCCCTGGCGTTTCTTTGCGGCACAAGAAAACCCGTTTTGCCATTCTGGATAATTTCTGAAATCCCGCATACGTCCGTCGCGACTACCGGCATTCCCAGGGACAGGGCCTCCATGATGACATTTGGTATTCCATCCCTGTCGCCATTGCTGTGAATCACGCTGGGCACAACCAATAAATCATGGCTTTTTATCAAAGCGGGCATTTCATCATTGGGCAGGAAGCCCGGCATCTCCACACAGGAAGAAAGATTGAGTCTATCTACCATTTTTTCCAGGCGTCCGCGCCAGGCTCCGTCTCCTACCAGGGTAAGCGTCACGGGAAAATTTTCACGGACAAGTCTGGCCATGGCAGTGAGCAGATAAGGAAAGCCTTTTGTTCTTACAAAACGGCCTATGCTTAATATCCTGTACGGTCTTGTGGGAGACTCGCATCGTACGCTGTTTTCCTGTGGAAATGCCACGCTGTTATAAATCAGCCTGACCTTGTCCTTTTTATCTTCGGGACAAAAAGATTGAAGCCAGTTTACATTGGCTTCATTGTTGGTACGGATAAAAAGCGCGTCCTTCGCCTTTTCGGCAAGAATGCCATCCTGTGGATATATATCGCCTGCCCGGCCCGTAAAGGCAAAGGGAATTCCGCTCATGGACGAGGCAATCCAGGCCGCGGTCGCCGGGCCATTTGCCCATGCGGAATGAATCAGGGCCACATTATCTTTCTTACATTTTTCAGCCAGGGGAAAACCCGCAAAAAAACTCCAGATATTTTCGCCAAGAGCTTCCAGATTGCGCATCTTGCGAAAAAGGCCCCTCCTGGCCAGATCATACACCTTTTTGGGATGTTTCAGGAGAGCCCTGAAGAAGGAACTTCCTATTTTAAAAATATTGCAAATCCCGAGACGCCATACAGGGCCGGGATAATTCTTCATCGCCTCGGAACAGCCTGATACGGACTTACCGTAAAGGGTACAGATTTCAATGTTTATACCCTGTTTTTCCAGTTCCTGAATTTCCCTGAAAATAAAGGTTTCCGAAGACAGGGGAAACCACAAAAGGACATAGGCTATAAGGGGATTTTGGCCTTTATCCGCTTCTATGCCTGTTTCATTCCGGATTGCGACAGAATCAATAGCCTCCTGGCGCATCATTCCCCATCGCCGTTATTTACTGCGGATTCCTGGGACTGGCTTTCCCGCCTTTCTTCCACTATCTTTATGGCGTTGGGCAATTCTTCCTTAACCGCGTCCAGCGTTTTTCTGACCTGTTCTTCAGTATGGGAAGCGGAAATAAAAAAGCGGAGTCTGGCCGCGCCTTCACGGACTGCAGGAAAAGATACGGGCATTACATAAATTCCGCGCTTGAACAGTAACTGGGAAAGATATCCGGCGACCATTGAATCCCCGACTATGACAGGCACAATAGCATAGCCCTGGGCGGCTCCCGTATCCAGCCCAAGCTTATGGGCGTACTCAAGAAAATAGCGGCTTATTTTTTGCAGCTTGTACACACGTTCAGGCTCTTTCAGCATGATGTCAAGAGCAGTACGGCAGGCTGTGGCGATAACTGGCGGCATGCCCACACTGAAGACAAAACCCGGGGAGCCGAATTTTAGAAAACGTATTATATCCTCGTTTGCGGCGATAAAGCCTCCGCATCCGCACATGGCTTTTGAGAGCGTGCTCATCCACATGTCCACGTCAGCCGGATTAATGCCGAAATATTCCCTTACCCCTCTCCCCGTCTTGCCCAGAACGCCAAGGGAATGGGCTTCATCCACCATAAGCATGCAGTTATATTTCTTTTTTAACTCAATCAGTCGCGGCAAATCGGGAATATTTCCGTCCATGCTGAACAAGCCTTCAGTGACAATAATGGCATGTTTATGACTATCACGGTGTTTTTTCAGCATTTCTTCCAGCGAATCGCAATCATTGTGCGCGTAGGAATACCGGGTCGCGCCAGAAAGCAGCGCACCCTGAATCAGGGAGTTATGGGCCAGTCCATCGTGAAAAATCGCGTCCCTCGATCCGAACATAAAACCCAGGGTTGACACATTCGCCGCATGTCCGCTTACATAGACAATCGCGTCATCCACTTCATATAAATCGGCAAACGCTTTTTCCAGATCCCTGTGCTGGGGCCGCTCCCCTCCCACAAGACGGCTGGCGCCGGCGGATGTTCCAAATTTGGCCGCTGTTTCTGCCACGGCTGCCGTAATCTCCGGATGGGTGTTTATATCAAGATAATCATATGTGGAAAAATTTATATATTCCTTTCCATCTATAAGGGTAGTTGCCTTGGCTGCCTGATCATGACAACGAAAAAGCGGATTTTCCAGGCCCAGGGCTTCCGCTGTATCAACCATCCTTTCAAAAGACAGTTTTGCGCGCTTGCGATTGAAACCCGCTTCAGGGGCTTCCTTTCCAGCCTTAGGATTCATATTCGGGGAAGTGCTTTCATTCATGCGTTATCCTTGAATATCGATCAGGGCATAATTATTCGCTTCGGACATATTGACTTCCTTTCTGATACTTGAACTCTTGCCACCGAAGCGATAGGGATAAGCAGATGCCATTATTAAAAGAATGATTTATCTTGCAGGGATAATTTTTACACGTGCCATAATATTTAATATGGCGTCATTTTTACCTAAAAAAGATATAGTATAAAAATCTTTAAATAAATCTAGATCATTGCCTGTACTTTCGCAAGTACGGATATAAAAACAGAAGCTCCAATCCTGTCAATATTCTTTCTTTATCAGGATATCCGCCTGTCTTTTTTCAATTTTGACATGCTTGCAAACAATATATATAAATTTGTAAATGAAAGACAACCTATCCTGGGTAGATTAATAATCTCATGCCCGGGGAAGCAAAAATAATGGCTCAAGGTAGGCAGGGGGATTCCTCCAGCCAGATAATTCCGGAAACCACGCTGGATGGCGTCCGCTACGCCAGGCTGCAGGTTTCAGGAACAGGGTGGCTTCTTGGCAGTCTGAAACCGGACTGGCAGGCAGACTTGCCCCCCGCTGGCAAGAACCCTGACAGCCAGACTCTGGAAAATCTGGCAACCCGCAATATTTTTCTTGCCAGGGGTGAGAAACCGCGAGTGTGCGTCATGTGCTGCGGTCTCGGCTCTGCCTGGCCAGGAATGGGCAGGGAATTATACGATCAGTTTCCGGCCGCCCGTCAGGCCATGGACAGGCTTGCCGCCTATGTGGACTGGGACATCCTGTCCATCATGGATGAAACGGATCCGGAACTCCTGAACCATCCAAAAATACAGATCCCCTATCTCTATATGCTGGAATATGCCCAATGGAATCAGCTGATTTCCCTGGGGCTTCAGCCTGACCTTGTTTGCGGTCACAGTCTGGGCGAACTGGTCGCGCTTAATCTCTCCGGCGCCTATCCTCTCGAAACCGCCTGGCATCTTTTTGAGAGACGCTCTTCCCACATGGCCCTGCTGGAAGAAACTTCCGCCAGCGAAAGTGGCATGCTGACGATCTCTGCCGATTATCCTGTTATTGAAGAAGCGTTGCGAAAATATCCGGATCTTTATATTTCAAATATCAATACTTCCCATCAATATATATTAAGCGGTCCGCGGCCAACCCTTCTTGAATTGCGCAAGCAGCTGAGGCGCAGTCATATTCCCGCGTTTATGCTTGGCATTAATATAGCTTTCCACAATCCGGCCATGCGCGTTCTCAGGGATCTGTCCCTGCGCAGATTAAACGGCCTTGAAATGCGTGCGCCGGAAATTCCCCTGCTTTCCTGTGTCACCGCCCAGCTCTATCCCGGCAATCAGGAAGAAATCTGCCGCAATATTGCCGATCTGGATGAAAATACTGTTGACTGGCCAAAAAGCGTTAATACAATATATAATGACTTTGGCATAAAACATTTTATTGAACTGGGCCCCCAGGAAACCCTCTGCGGACTGGTCAGTGAAATCCGCCAGGACTCCAGATGTTTTTCCGCAAGCCGTAAAGGACATGAAGCCCAGGCCATGCGCCAGCTTTGCGCCCGCCTGTATTCCCTCGGTCTTTTGAAAGACAGTAATATAGCAAGCCTCGCCGCCCGCAAAAGCCTTGCCTCATCAGGTGCCTACCATCAGGCAGGCTACCCACCGGAGAAAATGCCTGAAGCCGGCCTGGAGAAAAAATCTCCAGAATGGGATATTGTCATGGAACTCCTGGCCCGGGAAACCGGCAGACCAGTTTCAGAACTTACACCAGATCTTGATTTGAGATATGATCTGGCCTTGCGCTCAAGCCGCTTCCCCTACCTGGTGCAGGAAGCGGAACGCCGCTTCAACAGACAGATCGCCCTTGAAAATCTTCTGCAGATCAGCACGGTTGGCGATCTTGCGAATTTTCTGACCGGCGCGGAAAACAGGTATCAGAAATCCGCTTCTTCCTCAAATATTCTCCCGTTCAGGCGACCCTCCCGCCTGCTTCTCCTCCCGCTGGCCGCTTATGCCTTTAAAAAGAATAATACCCTGGAACCCTGGTATCCCAATCCAGATAAAACCTGGCTTTTGCACAGACTCACAAATACTGTCGCCTTATGCGTTCTTGACGAAATACTGTTGCCGTATATTTGGTCAGGGCTGGCATCTTTTCCTCTTAAACTTCTCGTCCCTTCCTTTTTACTGGAAAAATGCGCCCCCCTCAAAAAAAGCGGGAATATTCTCCTCCCCCTCGAAATAAACAGAGAGACTGATCCAGTCTCCATTCCCAGCATCATTAAAAAAGCCGGCTTCAGTCCGGAAAACCTTTCCGGTATTTTATACGTTCCCCCGCCCCTTGATGAAAATTCCGACCCTGCAAAATATCTTTCGGTAGTGCCAGATCTTAAAGCCTTTCTTCCCAAAAACGGCTGGCTCTGCCTTCTGCAACGCCAGACACTTTTTCGAGATCTGGATAGGGATTTGGTTATAACCCGATCTGAAAAATATTTTTCTCTCCTGACTCCTTCTTTACCCGGGGAAGATAAACACACTCACATCATATTATGGCTGGATCAGCGGGAAATTCCCGAACTACAGAATCAGAACGAGGCGGGGGATATGCTCGCCCGTGAACTCCTGTATTCCTCACCCGCAAGAATAGTTTGGCTATCCACACCCCTCAGTTCCTCCCCAAATCAAAGTTTGCTCTATTGCCCTTCAGCAGAATGCATGAATAATATCCAGGCAGTAAATTATTCTGATCAGACGCCACCGCCTTCCTGCTTCAGGGGAGAAGGCCAGTTTTCTTCTTTCAGGGAGCCCGCCCTTGCTTCTCACGGATCCGTCGCTACAAAATCTCCATCAGATATTCATCAGAAAAACGATCCCGGGCTGCCTCTGGGTCATATCCTGAAAACATTGCTGGTAACCTCCAGACTTGTTTGCCCCTGGCTATACCCTTTTGCGATTTCTGACGCCCAGATAGAAAGCTTGCCACCTTTGCCCTATGGAATCACGCGGGAATTCCGGGTGGAAGCCCAGGCTACGCAATGGATCATGCAGGAAAAAATTCCTACCCGCCTTTGCCATTCCTCCATTTCGATGAGGGAATTAAGCGCTAATGGCAGACGGACGCAGGACTGGAATCCCGTTGCAAAAGCCCTCTGTTCGCTGGGCAGGCCAGGAAATAATTCAATAAAAATTTATCCCGAACTCGCCATGCCCGATGGGCCATATTTTCCTCTGTCAGATCAGTTATTTGAGTCTTTTTACAGATCAATGCGCTTCGGTCCGGAATGGATCTGTCTTCAGGACTTTAAACTGCAGTCTTCACCGGAAAGGATCCCGTCGTTTTATCAGGCTAAAATAGGAAAAATTCCGGACTGGATTGCAGGATATTCCGAATGGGAATATAATAATTTTGCCTATCTGATTGAAGCTGTCTATCAGGCATGCATCCTTGCGCTGATCACGCCGCCAGACGCCGGCGACAGAAATATCCTGCTCAATCCGGACATCTGGCGCTGTCGGCGTATTGGCTTTATACGCTTTGCGGATTTTCTCGGGGATTATACCGCAAACCTGGTGATCAATTTTAGCCGTTCCTGGAATGAAAGCGGTTTTACCAGATTTGACGGCATGATTAATACTGAAAGCCGAAAAACAATACTTTCCTTTTTACATTTCGAGTTTGACAGAATAAATCATGATCAATAATTCTTTCATCCAGAAAATTTATATTGGAAAAAATTCCGGGCGATCCCATTAATTTGTAATCAATACTACCTTAATAAATATTAAGGGCTTGAAAATTCATTATCTTCTGGAGAAAACAGCATGCCATCACTGGCCTCCGGGTTTAAAAATATTATTTCCCTCATACTTATCTGTTTTTTCATTATCTCCTGCTCTTCCAAAAAGGCTGACGTTCGCTCGCCGGAACTTCCTGCAAAGCACTGGCTGGACGAGGCTCCCGGCGTTCCGGTTGAAAACAAGAGCAAGCTTGATGCCGCCCTGCCCAACCTTTACGATCCCAACAAGGATTTTAATTTTGAAGACTGCGTTTTTCTGACTATTCAGCAGTCTCCCATGCTGGTAAACAGCGCTGTGGAAATTGAAATCAAAAAACTGGCCCTGACGGACGCTGTCTGGAAATATCTGCCCGAACCACAGATTACCCTGACCGTGACCAATAACCTTACCCGTTATAACATGGACAAGCGGGATACCCCGGGAGACTACGGACAAACGCAGTTGAGAGCTGAATTCAGGGCGGCTTTTCCCAATCCGGTAGCCACTTATTTTGAACACAAGGTTCAGAAAATCATGGTTAATCTGGCCATTGCCACTCACCGCAAGGCCGTAGGCGAAACAATCCTGCAAATAGCCCAGGCATATCTTAAACTTCAGGCGCAGAGGAATATTCTCGAGGCACAAAAGGAACTTCTGCCGCTCAGCAAGGAGCTTGTGGCTTATTGGCAGCAGGTTGAAAATGTGGCAGGCCGGCAGGGTGTCGCTGTTAACCTTGCCCGCCAGGCTGTGCGCGAAAGGGAATTGACAATAGAAAAAACGCAAATGCAGGAAGTGATGGATCGGACAAGGCTCAAGGTTATTGCCGGCGTGGATTCCCGGCAACGTTTTAATGTAGCCATGGAAGATCCCAAAGATATAATAGGCTCGTTTGACGGCTCAAGACTTAATTGGGAGAGACAATGGGAGAAGACAGAAGATGATCTTCTCTTGCGCGCCCAGGTCAAGCTTGGCGATTACAATATAATGGTTGCCTGGGCGCAGTATGTTCCCGACATATTCTTGAGGGTGAACAACTCTCCACCGTCAGGACAATACCAGCCACCTCATGGCAGGGAAGATACTTTCCTCCATCTTGATTTTTCATTTCCTCTCCTGGACTGGGGCAGACGCTACAGGGGCGTTCAGACAGCGCGGATGCAGAAGGCCCAGGCATTTCATGAAATGGCGCAGAAAAGGACCGCCTATTCAAACGACTGGCTGGAGGCGGAGCAGAATACAGCCCTGGCCAGGACAGAGTTTGAACTTCAGAAAAATCATTACCAAACAGCGGAAATGCAATTCAAGGAAGCCCAGATTGCCTTTAATGAGGGCACTGTGGAGCTGCCGGATCTTGTGGATATTCAGGAAGATATGATAAAGGCGAAAATAGCCATGATCCAGGCTGAACTGGATTATAATCTTGCCACACTTAAATGGATGTATGTGGCCAACGTGTTGCAGGAGCGTTTTCTGGGATTGCCTGCCAAGGAGTTTGAATAATGAAATATTATATCCTGCCTGAACTTCTCGCTTTTATGCTTTTTCTTCCCGCCCTCGCTTTTGCCGACGACGCGTCCGTTCTTACAGGCAAGGTGATTCCGACAGTGGCAAGGGAAGCTCCTGTCCCCTTTAACGCCATAATTGAGGAAGTTCTGGTAAAACCGGGTGAGCGGGTAAAAAAGGGCTCTCCGCTTATCCGCTATCGCCTGCAGGAAGAAGCGGCAAGACAGCTGCAAAAGGAGCTTACAAATGGCGCGGGAACAGAGCAGCTTAAAGGACAGGTTCTGGATTTTGAGCGCGAACTGACCAACCTCAAGGCTGAACGAAACAAGACAAAACAGCTTGTCTCAACCGGCCTTGGTTCTCGCCAGGCTCTTGCCAGACAGGAAGAAAATCTTTCCGCAATCCAGAGCAGGATAAATTTGCTCCGCACAACCATAAATAAAACAGAACAGAATTTCACCTCTCGCCTCAAGGAACTGGAAAACTATTTTGGCCAGCCAGTGCATGAAGGTGAACTTTTACCACAGGATCTTATCCTCACTTCTCCCATAGATGGCTATGTCCTGTCTGTCGCTGCGGCAATGAATCCGGGGCAGCTGATTTCCGCTGGCTCCTCTCCGGTGCAGGTGGGCCAGCTAAATCCGGTCCTGATCCAGATTCCTGTTTATGAGTCAGAAATTAATAATATCAGGGAGGGTGATACGGCGGAAGTTCAGATTCCCTCCCTTGGATCAAAATCATTTAAGGGCGTCGTTAATGAAATATCCTGGATTTCCAATAATCTGGATGTCTCCCAGCCCTCATATTACACTGTGGAAGTTACCGTACCCAATCCAGACCTGATCCTCAAACCCGGTTTCAAGGCTATTGTCCGTTTTCCTGATGCTTCCCGAAGATGAAGCTGAAAAGCATTCCCAGACGTCTGGGCTTTATTTTAGGCGCCCAATGGACAAGAGATGCATCCTGGACAATTTTCACAATCCTTCTGGCCCGAAAAAGCCCTGATACCCTGGGCCAGATTGTACTCGCCCTCACTTATGGCTATCTTGTAAAGACTATTGCGGACGTAGGATTGAACGATTTCCTCGTTTCTACCTTCGCCCGCAAGGAAGGACGCCCCAGAACCCTTCTGGGCGAAGTCACCTGGCTCAAACTTGGCATTCTTTTCCTAACCCTGGGCTTCGCCTGGCTCTTTGCCAGATGGCAAGGCTACGGCCCTGGCCTTCAGATAATCATTCTCTGTATTGCCGGAGGGCTGGGCCTTGACGCGATAAGCGACTCGTTTTTCGCCCTATGTCAGGTTCGCGGCCGCCAGGACGTGGAGATGAATATCCGCGTCCCATCCTCCCTGATCGGAATCGGCTTTGGCATCCTGGCAGTTGTCATGGACTGGCCAGCTATAGTAATTGCCCTTTATAAGCCTATTGAATCCACCCTTTTTATTGTATTTTCCCTCTATGCCCTGGGCCGTAACCCCCTGGCCAGGGTTTCCCTGCAGGATATGATGGATCTTGGCCACAGGATGAAAAGCGGTCTCATTTTCACCGGTATGGCCGTCTGCGCCATGTTTTATAATAAAATCAATGTCATCTTCCTCAAAAAATACGGCGGCAACGCTGATGTGGCCAATTATGGCGTCGCCTGGGAAACAATCGAGGGCCTCTCTGTCCTCATCTCAAGCGCGCTGCTGGGAAAAGTTATCTTCCCCATGCTTGCCAGACTCTGGGAAGAAAACCGCGCCGCTTTCAGATTACTGGCCGGTCAGACCGCTAAAACCTTGTGGGCAGCATCCCTGCCAATTATTTATCTTGTCTGTGTGGAAAGCGATCGCTTCCTGCCCTTCATTTATGGCCAGTCATACGTGGGTGCAGTGACCGCCCAGCAAATCCTTACCCCCTGCCTGGCTACCGCCTTTCTTCATAACCTGGCAGCCTATGTCATGATCGGGATGAATCGCTATAAACTTCTCTTCTCCTTTTACTTAAGCGGCCTCATCCTCAATTTATTCTGCTGCTTCTTTCTTATTTCCCATCATCCCCTGACAGGCGCGGCGCTTGCCCTTACAATAACAAAAGTCTGGGTGGCAATCCTGACAGTATCCTTTTTTCAGTGGAAAGCCCATCCCATGACCGCAAAACAATGGGGGATAATGATCTGCGCGGCCCTCACAAGCGTTTTTCTCTGGTATCTGGCCTCTTCCTTTCCGCTCATTCCCCGCGAAATTGCGGAGCTTGCCGGCATTAGCCCGCTTCTTGCCCTGTTCTGGGCCTGGCGTCCGCCATCCCTTTTTGAAAAAGGCGCGGCCTGAACCTTTGCCATAAACACCCTTTTATAAAAAATTTCTTCCCAACCTCTCCACAATAACTCTGAATACAAGTACCCATAAGGCCAGTAAAAATATACAAAGCCTCCCCACCCCTAGAAGCAATTAACGCCCAAACCTAAAAACCTTCCACAACATTCATCCTTCCAAACT
>CAYNKM010000018.1:0-11941 GCA_964397795.1 uncultured Desulfovibrio sp.
GCCACTACGGCACTTTTCATACCCCGTGCCCGGCATGCGCCCAACAGGAGCGATCCTATCCCTCCAGCTCCGTAAATCAGTGCCTTTTCTCCGCCTTGCCATCCGGCCTGGCGTAACACGTGCATACAAATAGCGAGAGGTTCTGTGACAGCGGCCAGTCGCAATGATACTCCTTCAGGCAATGGGAGTATGTTTGATGCGGGAGCCACTACATATTCGCTGAAAGTGCCTGGCCATGGTTTGGTTCCCAGCAATACTTTTTTGGCACATAGATTGGTATTGCCCTCACGGCACCAGCGACATTCCCCTCAGCTTTGCTCGGCTAGAATGACACATTTAGTGCCTGGTTTGATATTCTTGACATTGGTTCCCACCTTTTCCACCACTCCACTACCTTCATGCCCGGTGATGAGCGGTGGTGTGCGCCGCGCATGTTTACCTTCAAGAGTATGCAGATCTGAACCGCAAATACCGGCATAGTGCATCCGTACCAGTACTTCATCCGGACCTGGTTCAGGAACAGGAAGATCTACAACTTCTGCCTTGTGTGGTTCTGTGATTTGAAAAGCGCGCATATTTACTCCCTTGTTGAATAATTAAAAGATCAGAATTCCCCATGCGTAACCGACTATGGCCAGAAAAACGCAGAGAATCATGCATGAGATGAACCCGAAGCCTGCCTCCTGACGAAAAGTCACCAAATCCCGTTGCGCGAAGAGTATGGCATTCATGGGATTGGCAGCTGGAAAGAACATGGAAAAGTTGGCCGCCATAATAACCAGACAGCTAAGAATGGCAGGATCAAATGGTAGCGCATTTCCCATGAAACAGATAATGGTTACAAAAACTGAAGTCACCACCATATTATTCGCAAATTGGGTGAGAATGGCGGGTAATGCCACTACCGCGAATATCACAAGAAATGCGGGTAATCCGGAAAGCATGGACGTGGCAAGATCCGAAAGCAGCACTTTCAATCCGACAGCGTCAGAGGAAAGGGCCCCTGCCACCGGCAGTAGAACAACCAATACAAAAAACACCTTCCAGGGGAAGAAATTGGCCACTTTTGTCATATCCAGAAGAGGTTGTCCCTGAACACGAATTATCATAAGCACTGCCAGAATGGCCATGGAAAGTCCACCCAGTCCCAGCTTGCTGAAAAATGCGGAAAGCGCCCAGTCCTTCGGAACAATGCCCGGAAGAAGCAGCAAGGCAAGACTGATTATAATGGCGGTAAGTGAAATTTTTTTGAATGGCGTCACCACCGCTCCTTTGGAAGGCTCATGGCGGTAATTACGCAAAAGACCCAAATCAACGCGGAAGATATATTTGCAGACCAGGACATAAAAAGCTATCACTGCCAGACAAAGTGGAAACATGAAAATGGTGAAGGCGGCCAGATTCATTTGTTGACCAGTAATCGCTTCATACGCGCCAATGCCAAGAATGGCGCACCCCTTGAAGGGTAGGCTTATATCACCAATGACAATAGCGAAGGCCATACCTACCATGAATGTGGGGATGGCGGAACTATATGGCTTTAGGCCAGTTTTACGCACTATTTCCTTGAAGATTTCCAGGAAGATGACAAGCACCGCCAGGCATTGGGAAAGAACAGCCGCAAGGAAACCGGCAAGCAGGAAATTGAACAGGATGAGAAAGGGTTTGCCTACAGTGGCCTTTCGGCTAAGCAGAAAGTCCACTATAACCTCGGTTAATTCCGCCTGTTGCACAAATGCGGCAAGGAAGAGAAGGGCCAGGATCATGACGATTGTTTGTGATCCAAAGGCCGTTGCAAGAAGATCACCTGCAGGCAAATAACCAGTAAGGCAAAGGGCTACCAGTCCGAGTATGGAAGGCCAGCCGATATCGATCATTATCCAGCCATAGATGACGCCTGCAAAGACGCCAATCACTTTCATACTCATTTCATTAAGTCCCGGAAATGGCGGCACATAGCCGAAACCGAACATGAGGAAGACCACCACAGCCAGATTCAATAGAAAGATCCCGGTGTCATTTTTCATGATATTTCTCCGGTGTTGAATGTTCTGCCACATAGCATACTATAAAGGTTAGCTGGCATCCTCTGGTGTATCATGGACAAGATTGTCAAAAAGATATGCCATTTCACTGAAAATGCGAAAATCATGGCCTGGCACCACGGTATAGCCCTTATTTTCCAAGGCTCGGAGTGACTGGAGTGATTTTTCATAGGCATCAGGATTGACAATATTTCCTGGTCTGATTCCTGGTGTCCAGTTCTCAAGGACATTCACTACATCATTGGCGAGGATGAGCGTGGCTTTTGCCGTTTTTACCAGCACTGATTGGGAACCAGCCGTATGACCAGGAGTGGGAACGACACGCAGGCCAGGCTCGATTTCCCTTTCACCATCCAGCAATTCATATTGAGAATGGCAACGGAAAAAGTAAGGCAAATCCTGAATATCTGTCTCATACGCCTTTGCGTAGGATCGCCCACGACTCGCTGCCGCCCATGCCAGCTCTTCCCTCTGCACTAGAATGGGCAGATTATCGGGAAGGCTATTGATTGCCTTTAGATGATCCCAATGCAGATGGGTTACAATAATGGCGTCCAGCTGGTCAGCACTGATTCCCATGGCATCAAGCCTTTTTGTGATTTGCCATTCAGCCTGCATGGTCATTGGCTGATGCAGACTGGCATTTGTCTCGTTATCATAATCGGGTCCACAATCCACAAGATACATCCTTCCCAAGCCTTCGTTGCTTAGCAACCAGCAAACAAAGGGTATATCCATACGTTCTCTGGCGTCAGCAGGACTCCCTGAATCGAGCATACCTTTCCTGATACAATGCTGGGTGGCGACATGAATTGGTGTGACTTTCCACATGGTGAACTCCTGCGGTTATTTGAACATAAAATAGCCAGCGGGAACAAAGACAAACAATGTCAACGCAAGTGAAACGGTATAGAGAATAATTAATGTCCGGTAACATAGACCCTTTGAGGTCCATTCATTGAGGAAAATAAGGGCGGCTACGCCGGATGAGGCTGGCGTAACCACGGAAAATGAGTATGCGAAGATGAGGAAAATACACAGTAGGGATGGATTAAGCCCGATGACCAGTGAGAAATTGACCATAAGAGGCGTGAACACGGCCGCAATTACAAGATTATGCATTACCTGGGTTAACAGGGAGAGAAAAAGCATGGCAAAAATCAGGAAGGCCAGAGGATGAAGGTTTTCAAGAAACGGGGAGGCATATTGGACAATCATGTTTGTTACGCCCACATTCTTGTCCTCGAGCGCTCCGCAAATGGAGAAGCTGCAGGCTGTCATTATGATGACATCCCAGCCCAGATTGCCGCTGTTGGCAATTTTGGAGAAGGGCATCAGGGATTGGCCCCTATAATGCAGGATACCCAGAATGCAGATGACAAGCAGGAGCGTACCGTTCATGCCCAACCCCTTAAAGAATCTGGCTATGGCCATATCCTGGGGCAAAATGCTTGGTATACACATGAATATAATGAAAACCAGCACAGCGGTCAGGGAGGACATCTCCATGAAATTCATGGGAACCGCGTTGCGTTTCTGGAATTTTTCAGTATTTATGAATTTGAGTTTTTCCACATCCGCCTTGAAAACAAAGCGCATCAATCCCAGATAGACAAGAATCACACAATAGGTAAGCGGAATCATGAGAAGAATGTAGTTAAAGAAATTCACCGAATAGGCGCCCTGGGTAGTGCTATCCAGAAGCCCCAGCGCCACTACTGCAGTGGATTTGATGGGCAGCGCGGTAAACCCCATGAGCGCGCTGACACCTATGCCAATGATCATAAGCGCCGGAAATTTCTCTCCCTGCTTGTAGCCTATTTCAGAACAAAGAGCATAGGCAATTGTCCAGGGAATGATCATTGCTGGATAGGAATAGGTCACTATTGCCATGACATAGGCCGCAGTGAAAAAAATGAGAAGGATGAACCATGGCCGTCCTATGATGAATCTCCGGCTCAGGAACCAGTATGCAATGCGGTTGCAAAGGCCCATTTTTTCCAGATAAATCACAAAGACCAAAATCATGATCAGGAAGACGGTAACGCTATTGCCAAATCCGGTAGCCACAATCTTTCCAAGGGAGGCATAGCCGGTCATCCATAGGGCAATCAGTGCGAGCAGGCTTGGCCATACATAGCCTATACCCATCCAGGCGAAGAGCATACCCAGAAAAATTCCCACTACCTCCATCCCAATCTTCTCAAGCGGAGGGATTGGCGGCAGATTGCCAAAGCCAAACATGAGAAAGAGTACGATTGCGACCTTTACGATATACCAGAAGTCGATTTTCACAGGGTCTGCTGATTCTGAAAAATTGGCCTGTGTGTCTGTAGCCATGTCGTCTCCTATGGTCGTTTAGCAGGATTTATACGAGCCCTATTAGCTCACGAAGTTGCCTGTTTTTTTGCAGAACACTTTCCTTGGCCATATTGGGAACATCCTTGAAACGATATTCAAGGCCGAGCTGCTGATACTTGGGCTGTGCAAAACCGTGAAATGGCAATAACTCATAGTCATCAAGACCGGGCACAGTCTTGAGGAAATCGGCGATGGCGCCGAGCTCCGCATCGTTATCATTGACGCCAGGAATGACCGGGGTGCGCGCGATAAGACGAACATTCGGAAATTCCCGTTTAAGGCGCAGGAAATTTTCCTTGATGAGACGGTTATTCACGCCCGTGTGACGCTTATGGGCTACCGGGTCGGCAAGTTTCAAATCCGCATAAATAAGAGAGCAGTTGGCAGCGACCTCTGCAACCTTATTAAAAGATGCGCATAAGGTCGTTTCAATGGCCGTATGGATTCCATAACGTCTAAATCGGCCTAGAAGCTCGCCCACGAATTCAGCCTGCATGAGTGGTTCCCCACCACTTACAGTTACGCCACCATCAACACGCCATGCCTGTGGCTTGTTGCGAATGCGGCTGTATAGCTCGTCAACAGTGACATCCTCGCCATAGACATGCATAGCCTTGGCATAACAGCGTTTCACACAGGCGAGGCATTTGGAGCATTTTTCGGACGCGCGAACGATTGCGCCATTTTCCGCGCGTCCGAGAGCGCCATGTTCGCAGGTTTTGAGGCACACGCCACAGCCGATACACTTCTTTTCACGCCAGCCAAGCTCAAGACCATGTTTTTGGGATTCGGGATTTGAGCACCAGGAACAGTGGAGCGGACAGCCTTTCATAAAGATCGTGTCCCTCACGCCAGGTCCATCATGAACCGAGAACTTCTGGATATTAAAGATGCGTCCTGTAAGTGTGCCCATGATCCTACACCATCTCGTGTTCGGTGCGCGCTATAATCTCACCTTGCATGCTGGGAGAAAGCTCCACAAAATATGCGCTATATCCTGCCACGCGCACAATAAGATTGCGGTAATCCTCAGGCTTTTCCCGCGCCTTCAGGAGCACATCCTTGTTATAGATGCCAATCTGCACATGCCAGAGCTTGAGATCCACAAAGTTGCGGATGAGATTGATTAGGTCCTGTGTGCCCTTCTCACCGGAAACTACCTGTGGATTGAGCTTGAGATTCAGCAACCGCGCGCAGCTGTTGGGATAGACGCGGCTTGTGGAATTGGCGATAGACATCATGGTGGAAAGGGGACCGTCAACGTCCGCCCCCTGCGTGGGCGAAATCCCCTCTGAAAGGAAGGTATGCTTGTGTCTTCCGTTGGCTGTCGCCCATGTTTTTTTGCCAAGGCCCACATGCGAAGTGACAGGGACATATTTGAGGTATTTCTCGCCAAAAACCGATTGCCGGTCATGTACCAGTTCACCAATCATCTGGTCGAGATCGCGGGCGATTGCGTCCGCCCAGGCATCGTTGTTGCCATATTTGGGTACATTGAACATGAGCTGGCGCAGAGGCTCATTGTCTTCAAAATCGCTATTCACTGCGTCCAGCAATTCGTCCAGGCTGAGAATGTGATCTTCAAAAACCAGCTTCTTGATGGAAGCCAGCGCCTCGGCGCATGTTCCAAAACCGTTGAAATTGACATTGCCCGTATCATGCTGGTTGCTGCCAGGCATGACGCACTGGTGAATATCGGTGAGGTTTTTCATGCAGATATCGCTCTGCGATGACATGAACGGAGCAGCAAGACATTGCTTATTGGTCAACTCAAGCGCGGACATGCGCTTCATGAAGTGATCAACATAAAAATCAATACATTCCCGCAAGTTCGACATCACATCCTCAAAGCTCTTGATATCCTTGCGCGCTATGGATGGCGTGAGCAGTTTCTCATAACGTGGACCGAAATGCGCCCAGCCATCATTGAGCGCCATTTCCAGCGCTGCGGCCAGATTTATATTACCTCCCAGTGAAAGGTAGGTGTCTATATTGGGCATACGAATCTCGGTACATCCCGCTGCCGAATAATCCCTGGCATGCGCAAGAGGAACACCATTGCACATAAGCTGGGTGATGATGGTTTCATCGTTGAAAAACTTGGGAAAGCCGCAACCCTCTTTCACCAGCTCCGCTGCCGCATGTAAAAGCTCATGAGGAGTGCCGGCATGAACGCGCAATGACACTTCAGGATAATGCAGGGGAAACTCCTTCTTGGATCGGAGGATGAGATAGGTCATTTCGTTGGTGGCGTCTCGTCCGTATTGATCTACTCCGCCGATTGTACAGTTCTCGAAGTGCGCGTAGCCCTCCCAGTAATTTCCAGCATTGGTCGCGCTGAAAGGCACAACCTGAGCAATCTTGAGCCACATGGCTTCCAGAAGTTCCAGGGCAAAATCCTCGGTTATCCTCCCCTCCTTTAGATCTTTCACATAAAGCGGGTTCATGTATTGGTCGAAACGGTGTAATGCCACCCCGCCACTGATTTGCTGCTCGGCGCGATATGCAATCTGGGCAAACCAGTGGGACTGCATAGCCTCCCAGAAATCACGGGCTGGATATGCGGGCACGTGGGCACAGATCTCTGCCGTGCGCTCAAGCTCCTGCTTGCGCACCGGATCCTTTTCGGAAGCGGCAAGCCTCCTCAACTCCGCTTCATAGCGGGCCGCATAGGAAAGCATACCCTCATAGCACTCAATTACCGCCTGAAGGAAAGGAATTTTGTCATAATCCCCGTTGGCGGGGTTGGCTTGTATTTCCGCCAGCCTGTCTTCCGCCTCCTTCTTCAGGGCAATAACGCCCCGATTGATAATCTTGTCAAAGATACCGCTCCAGTTGAGGGTGGAGTTTATGTTGGAGTTGTCTTGCATCAGGCCAGTAGCACCATAATCATCATCGCCATAAATGATGTCCCGGGTGGCTTTGGGCATAAGCGCCAGATAGCGTTCATGTGCGGTCTTACCCTGCCAATAGGGCACCACCTTTTCCATAAAGGTGGTTATATCCTCGGAGCGTACGGCATAGGCATCCTTTTTCTGGGTATCTGGCATGCCTTTGGGAAACCAGCCGCAGCGCAGTTCCGGATAGAGCGGAGATATACGGCCAGGTCCGCCAATGGTACCCACCAGAATTTCGCCCTCCTGAATGACAACGGGAATGTTTTCCAGAATGTGACGCACCGCTTTGCCCCAGCGAAGCACAAGCGGATATTGTTCGTTTTTTCGCATGGATTCGGTAAATAGCACCGCGCGCTCAATATCCAGACGTGGCCGTTCGGATCGCATTTTAGCAAGCGCCTTGTTCGTGCGTGTCCTTGGGCTGGATTGTCCCCTGCCATCCGCCAGACGCTGTTCCTGCCCGGTCATGCAACTGGAATCCATCGTGCAAACGCTCATTCTGTGCCTCCTTGTGAAATATTTCCTGAAAGGAAAAAAAAAGGCCTGAAGAAGACGATTTTATACGTCTTTTTCAGGCCAAAAACTGATTCGCTGCTTATACCGCGGGTGCGGCTGCTGGCGAATCGCCCAAAGGCATCCAAATGCCAAAATGTCTTGTTAAGTGCATGGGCAGAATTAATCAGCTGTAGAGCGATCAGCTGCCATATTTTGCACGTGCTTTTTTATCTACTCTCTTTAAAGGAGTTTGTCAACTCTTTCACAAATTAAATTTTTTTCCACATTAATCTGTCTCAATCTTTTTCCATTCGCCTGAATGACCGCAATAATTTTATAGATGTCCCCTCTTCTGGTCGCTTTCCAGAAATTCGCGGGGTAGCTGTGTAAGGGCGCGGGATAGCGCTTTTATCATTCCGTCCTTTTCGGAAAGCCGGCCACTGACTGGAACAGCATTATATGGATGACGCCCGAAGAAATAACACGACTCATCCGGCTCAAGGAGTTCGAGCAACTGGAGTTCTTCCTCAATCAGTTCCTTTTCTGTCGGCATGATAAATTTGCCTTCATCACGCATGTGCTCAAGATCACTCCCTGCGGTAATGGCGGTTGGCACTGCGGAAATGACAAATGGCATACTTTTATTGAGCATTTCAGCTGTTTCCCTGGCGCTGGCTGCTCCTGTTCCTGCACCGCCAAGTCCGAACATGAGCAAAGCCCCATAGCGGATTCCAGTTTTTTTCAGACGTCCAAGCTGCTCATCCGCTTCATGTCTTGTAAAGCCCTTGCACATTTCTCGCAGGGCCACGTCCAGTCCGGATTCAAGCCCGATATAAAGATCATTATATCCTGCGGCGAGTAGCTCTTTCAATTCCTCATCGGACTTGTTTCGGATATTTCTTATAGAAGCATAGCAGGTAATGGTTTCGATCCTGGGAAAGCGCTCATGGATTTTTTCAGCGATTTCCAGCAGCATTTTCGTCGGGAGAGCGAAAGAATCTCCATTGAGCAGGAATATGCGTCGTACTTCCTTGCCATAATCCTGCCTCATTTCATCAAGGTCGGCTTCAATGTCCTCCATTCTGGATACAGTGAATGGCGTTCCCTCATACATGGTGCAAAAGGCGCAGCGATTGTGCGAACAACCACTGGTAATCTGGAGCAGCGGAGTTTCGCTTTCCATAGGCGGCCGATAGATTTGTCCAGTGTAATGCATTTTCCCTCCTGAAATATTGCTAAATGGTTGCATAAAGTAAAAGCCCGGAAAAGATATCGCTTTTCCGGGCTAAAAAATGATTCGGCGCTCATATCGCGGTTGCGACCGCAGTCGAATCACCCAATGGCATAAGAATGCCGAATATATTCTGACTGGCATGGTGTGAAAAATTTTGGCTTAAGCCTTCAACCCCATTACTTTATGTTTTCATAAATTCAAGGCCTTGTCCAGCTTGAAACCTTTTTAATATTGGCAGCTTGGCTATCAGATTCTATAAATGAATATGATAAGGTTCGCGAGAGCGACCTGTTAGTGAAAGGAAAAGATATCAACGCCTTTGCCCAAATATCAGGGCCAAAATCCTGATATAACCGATTTATCCTCCCCAAAATCTGATATTCACTTCGAACTTTAATCAATGGCTACTTATCCCAGGTCATGAAAGCCTACCGTTGGTCATTTATCTGGATGGCCTTTTTCCAGGAATTGCTCAATAGCTGCCCATGTAATTGGATAATTCTCCAAAAATGCCGCATGACCGGCTTCGGGGACAATGCAAAGCCGTGAATCGGGAATCAGTCTGTTAGCTTCCACCAGTGTCTTCAAAGGTGCATGGCTATCTCTGTCGCCCCCAATAAGCAGGACTGGGCATTTTATCTTCGCCAGTAATCCTGCTCCAATTTCCGCCTTGTTCCAGAAAGCCATATAGTCATTCAAAAACTCCTGCAGGCGATCCGGTTCGGGCATGAGAGAGCGCATTTGTGTCACATAAGCGGAATCGGCCTTTTCCAACTCTGTGATCGGTATGGATGCGGGAAAAAATCCTGGTTTCAGCGTTCCAGCTCCAATAGCCACAAGTTTTTTTACAACTTCCGGATGCTTTTCAGCAAGCTTGAACGCTGTATATGCCCCGTCACTAAAGCCCAAAATGGTAGCTGGCTTGTCGGTAATCTCCCGCATAACCATAAGCATATCATCGGCTTTTTGATCAAGTGAGACTGGGGAATTGCCGATTTCCGAATGGCCGTGGCCTCGACTTGATATGACTACAACCTGACGGTTCTTGCGCAGCTCGTCAATGATACGGCCAAGCTCATAGGGGGAACCGACCCCACCCCCATGAAATATGAAAATCGGGGCGCCTGAACCGTACGTCTCGTAATAGATCCTGGCATCACCGGACTTTACATATTTTCCTACGGCCTGATTGTCACCGTATGGCGTTGAACTGGTGACTGCTCCGACAGGCTGTGTAAAATAGCGCAAATTGGTTGTTTGCGCGTTTGTCCCTGCTGGGGGAAGGATAAAAATAATTGCAAGCAGGATGAAACAAGGGAAAAAGTTTTTCATTTCATATTACCCTGGTATTTCATCGTGGGAAGCATCCCTATTCAATGATTTCGTAGCGTCCTTGTTTTCTTGGCTTTTCATGGGGGTAATCTCCCCGGCAATAGCCCAGGGCCACAAAGCAGCAACCGGTATAACCATCTGGCACGCCAAATTTTTTGAGGAATTCCTTTCCTTCCGGTGTCGAGAAAGTTTCCTCACCTCTTGCGACAATGCAGGATGCCAGTCCAAGGGAAGTCGCCATTATGACCATTGATTCGGCGCAGCAATAGGCGTCCGGTATTCCATAGGGAAAGTCAGCAGGAATGAAAATAGCGCAGACGGTTGGAGCGTTGTAAAAAGCGTTTTTAATGGACTCGTCATCAATGATGCTTGGCTGCTCGGCAGAGACGTGCATGCCGGAAAATTTGCGCCTGTCCAGAGCCAGCATGTTGAGCCTGCCTATTTGGGTCGCAATCTCGGCATTTCTGATAGCTACAATGAAAGGGCTTTGTCGCCCGCCCGCATTTGGCGCGAATAGGCCCGCAGTGATGATTTTTTCCAAATCCTCGTTATTGATCTGCTTCTGCTGGAATTTACGAATAGAACGGCGTTTTTTCACAAGTTCAAGCATGTCCATAATCTTGTCTCCTCTATTTATTAATTGTCCATATATCACGAAATCCTGTTTTTCTACAGGCCGACCTGTTCCTTGTAGCGAAGACCCCATAGCTCCATCTGGTAAATCAGCGGTCGCATTTCTTCTCCCAGCTCACTCAGGGAATATTGGACGCAAGGAGGCTTTTCCTGATATACTGTCCTTACCAGGATGCCGTCGGCCTCCATCTGCTTCAAGTTTTCAGTCAGGACTTTCCGATTGATTCCTTCAAGGCTTTTCAGCAAATCCCCGAATCTCTTTGGTCCTGTCAGTACATCCCTTAAAATAAGCAGTTTCCATTTATTGCCGATAAGACTGACCGTGGTCGCGACTGGACAATCCGGCAAATCCTTTTTCTTTCTCATATCACATTATAATCCAAAAGCGGCAAATCATCCTACCTATTTGTTATCTCAATTTGGTATTCGGCTATTATGTCACTCGAATCAGACTTGACAAATTTGTTGTCTTTTTCAGGACCGCTCACAATATACCTTTAAATTAAATTTTCTATTCATAAAGGAAGTTTGTGTCAATCATTTTCCCCATTAGTTACTAAAAGGTAACCGGTGGTTTTTGTCTCAAGTGATCTAATCCTTGATAGCCTTAATGCTGATATAGAAGGAATTTATGAAGATTGTTTTAATAACCGGAAATCTCAAATCTGGGAGCAATGCCGGCATCCTTGCGGATTATTTTCTGAAAGGGGCTAAAGAATTGATAAATGGGATTTTGAGCTTTATTGAGAGAGATAAATACGTTCAAGGTTATACTTGTCGCAAATGATATGACTGACTCGTACCTATTTGAAAATTATTTTATATCATTGCGTTTACCGCCTGGGCAGCGTATCTGGCCCTGTTCTCAGCATTTATATATTATTATCGTATCTAGGGTTTGTAGGCATTAAAAATAGAGCCTGATTAAAGTTAAGGATACAAAC
>CAYNKM010000019.1:0-11898 GCA_964397795.1 uncultured Desulfovibrio sp.
ATGGCGGCGATTTTGGGCGTGGGCGAACCTCTTACCGCCCTTGTGACAGGAGCGGTTGTATTCGGGGAAATTCCGACCTCGTGGATGGGTGCGGGGGTGCTGATGGTTATATTTGCCGCCATATTGGCGATAATTGGAGAAAATAAAAAGGGCCAGTCCAAAAAGCCTGACCCTTTATTATAAGATAGGAAAAAAGGATTATTGCAGGGGCGGGGGAGTCACATCTGGCATTTCTGTATCTGCCCTTGGACGGGAAGGAGCAGCCGCGGTGGAAGCCGGAGGATTTTTTGGCGCTGCCTTGAGCGGGGGTATTTCCCCTGTTTCATTGGGTACAGGGTTAACAGGCAAGGGGATTGCCGGAGATTTCAGGGCGGTGGAAGCCACATTGGGAGGGACATTCACCTTTTTTGTCCTGACTTTTCTGGCCTTTCTCCAAACGCGACGAACCGGAGCCTTTTTTTCCGGTATAAGCTGCGGAACAAGAGCCGGGTCTATCCAGTAGTTTCCGGCCATTTTAAGTTCTTTGGGTATAATCACATTATTCCAGTAAAGGCGGGCGCCCCCGTCCTGGGTCCAGACCGCGTCAAGATTAATCGCGCCATTGGGTAGATACAGGGGCAACTGCGGCGGAAGGGGCACAATATAGCGCTGTCCGCCAGTTCCAAACTGGACAGGAACATTTGGATCATAGTTGGGCTGGGTGGAGGCCGGTTCCTGGGCAAACAGCAGGGCGGGCATTCCAGTCAGGATAAATAGCAGGACTATTGATTTTTTGAATATCATTATTTTTTACCTCTAGCGTCTTTACGGACAACAATACAAAAAGTTTAGAGCCTTTTGAGAAAATTTTTACAAAAAATGGGCGCGGTTTTCAGGCCGCGCCCAGAATGCAGGCTTACTGGTAAAATAAGCTGTTTATCAGCAATTCATGGGAGCGCCTTCCACAACCTTGCGGCCCGCCAGCATAAAGCAGACAAAGGCGACTACGGCGGCGATTACGCCGATGATATTGGAAATATCAATTGCCATTCTGAAGCCCATTGTAGGCTCGTAGCAGATGTAGCTGACGCATACCGCGGTCATGAAAGTGGCAGGGATAGTGCATATCCAGTGGCAGCGATCCCTACGGGCCAGGTATGCCGCGCCGGCCCAGAGTACGATGGTAGCCAGGGACTGGTTTGCCCATCCGAAATATTGCCAGATAATATTGAAGTTAACCTGTGACAGGATAATGCCTATAATAAACATTGGTACCGCAAGGTAAAGACGGGGCGCAATGGGTTTCTGGCTGTAGTTAAGGGCTTCAGCGATTGTCAGACGCGCCGCGCGGAAAGCTGTGTCGCCGGAAGTGATTGGGAGAACGACCACGCCGAGAATTGCCACTATGCCTCCGACGTATCCCATAAGCGCCATTGAAGACTGGGTGACGACGTTACCGGGACCGCCGGCAGCCAGGGCCGCCGCCAGGGAATCCGGGCCATGATAGAAAGTCATTCCCACAGTTGCCCAGACAAGGCCGATAAATCCTTCCGCCACCATGCTACCGTAAAATACTGGCTTACCGAGTCTTTCACTGGCTATGCAGCGGGACATTATGGGAGACTGGGTGGCGTGGAAGCCGGACAGGGCGCCACAGGCGATTGTTATGAAAACAAGCGGGAATATGGGCAGATCATTGGGATTGAGGTTTTCAGTGAAAGAATCAACCGAATTGTAAAAATCGGCATTTGTCCAGAACATCATGACGGTTATGCCTACCGCCATAAAGATCAGGATTGCGCCGAAAATGGGATACAAATTGCCTATAATCTTGTCCACCGGCATGATTGTGGCGATAAAGTAGTAAGCGAAGATAACTATTAGCCAGAAATTGAAATTCATGGCTTCAGGAGTAAGTTTGGCCAGAAGCAGGGCCGGAGCGGATACAAAGACGACGCCTACAAGCACGAGCAGGACAACGGCAAAAACCCGCATAATCTGTTTGGCGATATTTCCCAGGTTATAGCCGACTATTGTAGGAACATTCGCGCCGTTATAGCGGACGGAAAGCATGCCGGACATATAGTCATGAACGGCTCCGGCGAAAATGGTTCCTATGACAATCCACAACAGTGCGGAAGGCCCCCACAGCGCGCCCAGGATTGGACCAAAGACGGGACCCACGCCGGCGATATTGAGAAGTTGCACAAGCCAAACTTTCCAGGCCGGCATCTCGACATAATCCACCCCATCAGCCATGGTTTTGGCCGGAGTCGGACGTTTTTCGTCGGATCCAAAGATTTTTGCCACAATTGTGCCGTAAATGATATAACCCACAATGAGACAAACGGTCGCGATAATAAACCACATGAACTTGGGCATAGAACTCCTCCAGTGCTAAAACCCTATAATGGCAGGCAAATACGGAATTTCACTAAAATATGATATATTTTTATGAATCCCTTATAACTCTGTCAATGATAAAAGGAAAAAATATTGTTTTAAATTTCACAACTAGGGGAAATATATGATTAATATTTTATTTAAGGGCCGTCCTTGTTTTATATCTGTCCAGGCCTGATTTCATTGAACCCTGAATCCCCGTCTCCCATAGTCCAATATGGACTCATATTTGTTCTCCCTCTTTTCTTTCGGGCAAGGATATATTAGAGTTATCGGGCTTTAGATTAAAACTGGTTTTTTATATGGTTTTTTCCATATCACCAGATTACTGCCTACATAAATGTACACGGTTGAGAATTGATAAAATTTCAGGGACAGCATTTGAAGAACTCTTTGGACGATCAGTTTCCCAAGGCCCGACCTGAACGCGGAGGGCATTGGCAGTTAATTTTCTGGGCTTTTTTTTCGCTTCTCCTTTTGGGAGGACTGGCTTTCTGGCTTTTTAGCGGTCCTGATAAAAGGGAGCAATTGAGGGAGCAGGCCGCCGATACAATAAATGATCTGGCAAGCGGAACTCCCCTTTCGGGAATTGGCGATATCCTGCGGCAAAGTCCTCCACCCCTTCCGCCCGAAATAATTAATCCCTCCACAGAAAAGGGCACATTATCCGGAAGACAGATTACAGGGATCATGGCCTCTCCCGGAGATCCAGCCATAGCCGCCCAAAACGGAGAAGATCCCCAGTTAAGTTTATCCAGGCCGGCAGGGGAAGGCTCTTTTTTGCAAGGCGCCGCTTCCCGGGGCGGGGCAAGCCAGGATAAACCTGTTTTCAGCAGGGAACTTCTTCCTCCTGCCACAGAGGACAGCCGGGTGAAGCCGGACTATCTTTCAGAACTGGCTTCCTGGCTTTCAAGCCGTTATCGACCCGGACCCAGGGGAGGCACGCTTGAACTTTCGCCGCAGACCCTGAATAATCTATGCGGCGTGAATCTGGCCGGACAGATGCCTGGGGGCCGCAGCGCCCTGCTTCGCTACGCTTTTAGTCCCAGTATGCTGGAAGGCTTATATAAAATATATATAAACAAATTTATGGAAGATTTGCATAAGGCGTCAGATAAAAGGGGCTTTAATCCTGAAGAAAATCAGGATTTTCTCAAGGCTGTTGCCGGAAAGGCCGCCGCCTATGCGAGCGCCCTGACTGGAATTTTGCAGGTACCGGATCTTTCCAGGCAACTTGCCAGCATAGACGCTCTTGGCCAAAAAAGCGTGGAAGAAAATGCCCAGCTTGCCGCCGCGGTTTTTGAGCTGGATGAATTAAAAGAACAAAAGGCATCTTCCACACAGATAAAGACTGCACAGTTGCGGGTGGAAGGCATTACGGCCCGATACAGGAGATCCGTGGAAGATCAGGAAACGGCGCAGAGGGCTTTGGCCGCACAAATCCGCAAGGAGGCAGGTCCGGCTCTTGATGAGGAATCCCTGATTTTTATGGCCTCCTGGGTGCAGAGACGTCTTGGAGAGGATGAGCTGGCAAAGCAGTCCTTGCAGACTTCCGCGGCCATAATGCGGGATCTGGCGCAGCGCTGCCAGAATGCGGCCAATCCGCAATGATAATGTTTTCAGGAGGGGTGCGCTGCGGTAAATCGGCCCTTGCGCAGGCCTGGGCCGAAAAGGCCGCTCCTGTTCAGCTTTATTTGGCCACTTGCAGACCGGGCGACGCCGAAATGCGGGAGAGGATCTCCGTTCACAAGGCGCAGAGGGGAAAAAGCTGGCTTTGTATAGAAGAAAGCATCAATCCTCTGGCGGCCATTTACAATTTTATGAATGAACATCCGGATTTTAATGGCGCGCTGCTTTTGGACAGTCTTGACATGCTGCTGAATAATCTTCTTTGTGAAGATCTTTCCGGTAAGGATGTGCTGAAAAATATGGAGGAGCTTTTGCGCGGTCTGGCTTCCCTTGGTCTTCCCTGTGCCATTGTTTCGGCAGAATGCGGCCGGGGTTTTGTTCCTTTAAGTCCGCTTGCCCGTCTGTACGGTGACTTGCTTGGCGTTATAAACCAGAAGGCGGCCGCCATGTGTTCCAGCGTTATTCAGGTTTTTGATGGCCTGCCTCTTGTCCTGAAAGGCAGCTTGATCTGAAAGGAGTTGTCAATGTATCCTGTATTGCCCAGATTCAGCCCGTGTTTAAAACTGTCCCTGTGTTTGCTGCTCATGTTTTTTCTGTTTTTGCCGGTTTCATCTTTTGCCCAGTCACAGCCTGTGGAGCTTATTATGGAAATAGGCGAGGCAATTGACAATTCGGATGCCCAGGAATTTGCGCAGCTGGTTGACATGGATGAAATTCTGAACAACGCGATTGACGTGTTTGTAGCTGAAGCATCCAGGCCGGACAACGCTTCGCGCCTTCCTCCCATGGTGGCCCTGCTTGTGTCACAGCTTGCGACAAACGCTCCTTCTCCGGTAAGGGATCTGCTGATTGGGGAGGCCAAAAACTTCGTTTTAACAGGAATTTCATCAGGCGCATTCGCGGGCAAAAAGCCGGATCTGTCAAATTCTTCCGGACTTCTTGCTCCCCTGTTCGCGCAGGCTTCCATGGGGCGGAAGGAAATCAGGGATATTGGCGCACCCACTCCCGTTGAAAATGGCTGGATAGTGCCTTTCGTAATTTATGATCATGACAATGGAAATGAATACCCAATAAAGGGCAGGGTGGAAGACACGGGAACAGATCTTAAATTGACAGGTATAGAAAATATGCGGCAACTGATTTACCAGATTGGAGAGGAAAGTCAGAGAGTCCAATAAAAGCCGTAAATCTCCTGTTTTAAAATACCATAATGCGGGAAGCCGTGCTACCGTTAAAAAGGCGGGAGGAAAATATGAAATGGGTGACTCACCAGGCTGGCGCAATTCTTGGCGCATTGGCTCTCAACGTTTCTCCGGCTGCGGCCATTATGGTTATTCCTGGCGCGATTCTTCCTGATTTGGCGGATTTCAAGCTGGCGGGATATGGAAAAAACAGGCGACAAAAGCAGAAAATCTTTGCCCGGATTCACCGTGGCTCCACCCACTGGTTCGGCTGGTGGCTGGGCCTTCTTGTGCTTGTCTTGAGTATTCCCATTCCCAATCTTGCGCAGGATGCTTTGGCGGGAATTGCCCTGGGCGGTTTTAGTCATGTATTTATGGATATGCTCACTCCCAGGGGCATACCTTTATTTCCATTTGGCCCGCGCTGCTATTTTTCAGCTCCGATATGTTCCACCGGAACATACAGGGAATATATATTTTTGATATTCATTATTTTAGGCTCCATCATTCTGTTATGGCAGCGCATTGAACCGCTTCTTGGCTGATTGTCATGCCCTTGATCAGAAAAGATGGCTGCCCGCGTTTATTGGCGAATCTTCAATCTATCACATAGGAAACCCTATGTCACAAAAAAGCGCTCATATTCCCCGCGCGACTATTCAAAGGCTTGCTACATATATTCAGGCGCTGGAAGCTTTTGATCGGGAAAACGTAACCGTAATTTCATCCAACCCCCTTGCCGAAGCGTCAGGAGTGAACGGATCCCAGGTCAGAAAAGATCTGGCGTATTTCGGAGAGTTTGGAGTCCGGGGAGTAGGGTATAATGTCAAGTCACTGATCTGGGCCATCAAGGAAGCCCTGGGATTAAACAGGGAGTGGAGAATGGCTCTGGTAGGCGCGGGAAATCTTGGCCGGGCTATCCTCAATCATTCCGAATTCAGGGCAAGGGGTTTTAATATAATCGCGGTCTTTGATTGCGATCCTTTTAAAATAGGCGAAATAACCCATGGCCTGGAAGTGCAATGCACTGGAGATCTTCCCAGGACGGCGGCCGAACTGAATATCGAAATGGGAATTATTACCACTCCGCCGGAAAGAGCCCAAAGAGCCGCCCAGCATCTGGTGGACGCGGGAATCAATTCCATTCTTAATTTTGCCCCGGCGCGGATTAAGGTTCCTGGAAATGTCCATGTGGAATATGTGGACTTTTTCCATCATCTTTATCTTATGGCCTTTGGAAAAACACAGATCGGAAGTCTTTAAAAACTGACAAGCCCTGATAAATACCAAAATGGGGTTTTTTAGCGCATTGGCCTTTCTGGGAAGACTGGCGACGCCTTCCTGTTCCGCGTCCGGTTTTTCTTCCGGACTTTTGTGGTTTGCCCCTGCAGGCGCGTTTTTAGGTTTGCTCTGCTCGCTTGTATCCTTTCTTCCATTGATTTTTTGGCAAGCGGACTCTGGCCTTAATATTTTTATCCTCTCCCTTTTCTGTTCCCTCTTGTGGCTCTCCATGGAAATATGGTTAAGTCGCGCCGTGCACTGGGATGGCCTTGCCGATCTTGGAGACGCGCTCGGCAGTGGTAAACAGGGATCTTCCTTTATTTCAGTCTTGAAAGATAGCCGTCTCGGAGTTTTCGGCGCGATTTTTTTATTTTTGGCACTTGTCTGGCAGTGGCTTTTTTTGATTTGCCTGTATAATAAGGCTTTATCGGAAGGGATTTCCAGCCTGATTTTTTATCTACCTGTTCTTGCCTGCGCCTGGAGCCGCATATCCCCTCTGTGGCTGGCCTTCAGGTCTCATGCCAGTCATAAAAGTTTTTTGGGAAAAACGCTTTGCCAGGCAATGAGCAGACGTATTTTTTATATAAGTCTTTTGCAAGGATTAATTTGCCTGTTTCTTGCTTTTTTATGCGGCGTCGCCATAAGCGCTATCCTGCTTTTAGTCGTCATCCTGATTTTACTAATCTGGCGGCTGTCAGGGATCGCCAGCAATAATGGCGGTCTTACAGGAGATTATTTTGGGGCGCTTGTTGAATTAAGTCAGCTTTCCTTTTTGGCGTGCTCATTTTTGGGAACAATCTGAAACCATATGGGGAGAAAAAATGGATTTTTTAAAACTTGTGGAAGAAGCCAGAAGTTGCCGCCGATTTGTTGAAGACAAACCCTTGAGTGTGGACGACCTTGATTATCTTCTTGATTGCGCCCGCCTTGCTCCCTGCGGCCGTAACGCCCAGGAACTGCGTTTCATTACCGTGAACCAGTCGGAAACCCTGGACAGTCTTTTTGGCCTTACGCGCTGGGCAGGCGCTCTGAAAGACTGGAAAGGACCGCAAAAAGGCGAAAGACCCACCGCTTTCATAGCGGTTCTTATGCCGGAAAGAGGCGGAGACATCCTGTGTTTTGACGTTGGCATCGCCTGCCAGACAATTCAGCTATCCGCGACAAGCCGCGGATGGGGCGCGTGCATGATTTATTCATTTGAACGCGGCGCGGCGCATTCCCTCCTGAAAGTGGATATAAATTATAAAATCGCCCTCCTGGTCGGCCTTGGGGTCGCTCTTGAAAAGCGCGTGGCGGAGCCAATGCCCGAAGACGGTTCTTTTAATTATTGGAGAGATGCCAACCAGGTTCATCATGTGCCAAAACGAAGCCTCAAGGAGCTCGTCATTGGCCGTTTTTAATAATTTATGCAAGGTTAAGGACATATTTCTGAAAATAAGATATTGGATAAGAACAATATATTTGTTAGGGTGGATGCAGGCTAAATCCGGGTTGATCAAGTCTACGGTTTCTCCTTATGAATAACGGATAGCGCTTGTCTGCGGCAATGCCCGTCACTCGGGCGTTTTCAACATCAGGGATCTCGTTGTCCTCTTAATGCGGATGGTAATATGGCTTTAAAATATAGACGCATCTTGATAAAATTAAGTGGAGAGGCGCTGGCTGGCCAATATATTACAGGAATAGATCCTTCAACAGTGTCCGCCGTCTGCGATGAAATCGGCTCTGTCTTGAGCATGGGGGTGGAACTGGCCCTGGTTATTGGCGGGGGAAACATATTCAGGGGCCTTTCAGGATCGGCCACCGGCATGGAGCGGGCGTCAGCTGACTACATGGGCATGCTGGCCACGGTTCTCAATGCCCTTGCGGTTCAGGATATGCTGGAAAAGCTTGGATACCCGACACGGGTAATGTCCGCCATCAGCATGAAGGAAGTTTGCGAGCCTTTTATAAGACGCCGCGCCTTGCGCCATCTCGAAAAGGGCAGGGTGGTAATCTGCGCCGGCGGCACTGGAAATCCGTATTTTACTACGGACACCACCGCGGCCTTGCGGGGCATGGAGCTGAAATGTGACGCGATTATAAAAGCCACAAAAGTTGACGGGATCTATGACAAGGATCCGGCAAAAAACGCTGACGCCAAAAAATTTGATCAGATAAGCTATGACGAAACTCTTTCCAGGCATCTGGGCGTTATGGATGCCACCGCGTTTGCACTTGTACGGGATAACCACATTCCCATAATCGTATGCCGGATGCTGGGCGGGGATCTTTGCCGGGTCGTACAGGGCGAAGCAGTTGGAACTGTGGTCTCCTGATAAAATCCACAAGATAAAATTCTATAAATTTTACAATCAGGGCAGGATATAATTATGGATGTTGACACAACTTTGCTGGAAACTGAAGAGAGAATGGAAAAGGCGGTCGCGGCTCTGGATCGGGATTTTGCCAAGCTCCGCACGGGCAGGGCTTCCACCGCCCTTGTGGACGGAATCAGGGCGGATTATTATGGCGCTTCGACGCCCATAAGCCAGATGGCATCGGTAGCCGTTCCCGATAGTCGTACTCTCACAATTCAGCCCTGGGATAAAGGCGGGATGGCGGCCATAGAAAAGGCCATTCTTAAATCCGATCTCGGCCTTACTCCGATAAATGATGGCAAAATTATCAGGATCACCATTCCCCCCCTTACAGGCGAAAGACGCAAGGAACTTGTCAAGGTTGCCCGTAAATATGCTGAAGACGCCAAGGTGGCTGTGCGCAATGTCCGGCGGGATGCCAACGACAGTCTCAAGAAATCTGAAAAAGACAAGGAAATAACCGAAGACGGCCTCAAACGCGCGACAGATGAAGTCCAGAAACTGACTGACAAGTATGTGAATGGAATTGACAGCCGCTGCGCCGCCAAGGAAAAAGAAATAATGGAGATCTAGATCCTGAAATTGTAATTCCTCCTGACCGGATCTTTCTGAACGTGAATATAACCAATTTACCGCGGCATCTGGCAATTATCATGGACGGAAATGGTCGCTGGGCCTCTTCTCGCGGTTTATCCAGATCAGAAGGTCATAAGGCGGGGGCCAGGACAGTACGGACAACTGTTACTTATTGTCGCAAACTGGGAATTGAATATCTGACCCTGTACGCGTTTTCCAGTGAAAACTGGAATCGGCCTCAAAAGGAAATCGCCTCCCTGTTTGGCCTGCTACTGGAATTCTTGCAAATGGAAACTCCGCTTATGGAAAAAAATGGTATTCGGCTCAACGTCCTTGGAGATCTTGAAAGCATGCCGGCTCCTCAAAAAAAAGCCCTGGACTGGGCTATGCGGAGGACTAAAGATTGTTCGCACATGCGGCTTAATCTTGCGATAAATTACGGCGCCAGGGCAGAACTTGTAAACGCTTTCAGAAAAATGGCAAGGGCTGGATTATCTCCGGATGATATTGATGAAAACACAATTTCTGATCATCTTTATACGGCAGGTCAGCCCGATCCGGATTTGCTGATCCGCACAAGCGGGGAACAGCGTTTAAGCAATTATCTCTTGTACCAGTGCGCTTACAGCGAGTTTTATTTTACTCCTGTCCTCTGGCCGGATTTTGATGAAGCCGAACTTGACAAGGCATTGAAAGCATATGGCGAAAGGCGCAGACGCTTTGGAAAAACAGAAGAACAAATCCGCGGGGGAGAATAAATCATGGCAGTTGATCATGCAACGGATATCCGGCGCATTGTGACCGGCCTTATCCTGATCGGTATTCTCTGCCTGGGATTATGGCTGAAGGGCTATGTGCTGCTCTTCCTGATACTTGTTGCCGCGGCCATAGGGCTTTGGGAATTTTATTCCCTTTTCTGGGGAGCAAAAGGCAATCTGGCCAGCCGTTTTTGCGGAATAATTCTCGGCTGGACCATGCTTGTTCTCACATGGATGAAGAGACCGCAGGATGCGCTTGTATGCCTCGGCGTTGGCTTTATCCTGGCCGCCCTCAGTTTTCTCTTTCGCTGGGATGTGGTGGAAGAAGATAACGCCTTCTCGGCAAGCGGCATCTTTATGGTGGGACTGGTCTATATTCCGCTTCTCCTCCTGCCCGCCACCTATGTTTCAACAACAATTCTTGTATTTGTTCTGGCAGCGGTTGCCGTGTCCGATACTTGCGCCTATTTTGTCGGAACCCGTTTTGGCCACCATAAGCTCTGGCCGCGCGTTTCTCCAAACAAAAGCTCGGAAGGCGCGATAGGATCCCTGGTCGGCTGCATAATTTTCTGTTCTGTCTATGGCGAGATATACGGTCAGGCCGGCTGGCTGGCCTTTGGCCTTTTGGGCATTGCGGTCAACGCCTTTGCCCAGCTCGGAGATCTCTTTGAATCGGCATTGAAAAGATCTGTTCATGTAAAGGATTCAGGAACATTGCTTCCGGGACATGGCGGCGTCCTGGACAGGGCGGACAGCTTTCTCTTTGCAATGCCCATGGTTGCGGTTGTGGATCAATGGTATCCTTTCTTTTAGAGCAATTTCTTTTGAATTTGTACAATTTTAATAACGCGCTGGCTTCATATCGACGGTAACCCGCGGTTTTCCGCCTTGTCACGGCACTGGCGACTGCCACGTCATAGCCGCCAGGGCAAATTTCGCAAAGTAAATTTGCGGCTGGTTTTTCCATATTCTTTTCTGATATAATAAATGTTTCTGGAGTTTGCCAACTTATGCCCTTGCTCTGGCCTGGCCAAAGCGGTCCTGCCCTTGATTATATAAGCTCTCCGCCTCCCGTAAGACAGCAGTGGAAGATTGGGCTTGTTATCATGGGATCTACTGGCTCTGTCGGAAAAAATACCCTTTCCATAGTGGATAAGCATCCGGATCGCTTCCAGATTTTAGGTCTGGCCGGCGGCAAAAATGTTAATCTGCTGGCAAAACAGGCTCTTCACTATCGACCCCCATTTCTGGCAGTCCTGGATGAAGAGCAGGCAGAAAATCTCAGGCGGCTTTTACCCGTCGATTATAGAGTCAAAATATTTACTTCGGCTTCAGGTTACGCTGCCATGGCCGCCCTGGCTGAAGCGGATATCATAGTTTCCGCCCAGGTAGGCGCGGCAGGTTTGCCAGCCACACTTTCGGCGGCATTTGCAGGCAAAACCATCGCCCTGGCAAATAAGGAATCCCTGGTTTTGGCTGGCAACCTTTTAAAAGCGATATGCCAGGAGACAGGCGCTTCAATCTTGCCCCTGGATTCGGAACATTTTGCCCTTTTTCAGTGTCTGGTTGGTCGCGAACAGGCCGTTTCCCGATTGGTGCTTACCGCTTCCGGAGGCCCTTTCCGCAATTTTTCAATTCAGGAATTGAAAGCGGTGAAAGCCGAGCAAGCCCTCAAGGGCGCAGGGTGGTGATGTCTCGTTTGCCGATCTTGACGGGGAGCACTCCGGAGCC
>CAYNKM010000020.1:0-11737 GCA_964397795.1 uncultured Desulfovibrio sp.
GCAGGCTTAAAAGACTTTCCTTTAGCCTTTCTCCCAGCTTGCCGGCCCTTTCCGCAAGTTTGTCCTCAAGCATAATTTCCATAACCCTGGATGCCACGGCTGATACAATGGCTCCTCCTCCAAAGGTGGTGGCATGGCTTCCCGCCTCAAATCCTCTCGCCATTTCATCCGTCGCCAGCATCGCTCCCATTGGCAGGCCATTGGCAAGGGATTTGGCAACGCTTATCGCGTCAGGATGAATATCGGCATGCTGAAATGCCCAGAATTTTCCAGTCCTTCCCATGCCACACTGCACTTCATCACAAATAAGAAGGATATCCTTTTCCCTGCACAGTTTCTCAACACCCTGAAGATATTCTTTTGACAGGGGCACTACTCCTCCCTCCCCCTGCACCGCTTCCAGAAGTACCGCCGCAGTATTTGGGCCCATGGCCTTTTTGAGCGCGTCAAGATCGCCCGCCTTGACCTGTTTGAATCCTTCGGGAAGCGGAGTAAACCCGTCAGACAGACTTTCCCTGCCTGTCGCGGCAAGAGTTCCCAGAGTTCTGCCGTGAAAGGAATCCGTCAATGTGATTATTTCATAGGCATCCCGCTTTTTTATCTTGCGCATATAGCGACGCGCGAGCTTTATGCAGGCCTCATTGGCTTCAGCGCCGGAGTTACAGAAAAAAGCTTTTTTATGATGGCTTGTTGACAAAATAAGCCTCGCAAGATTCAGCTGCTCCTCCTGATAGAAAAGATTGCTCACATGCCAAAGCTTTTTTGCCTGAGAAGCCAGACATTCCCCTATTTCCGGATTGCAATGCCCCAGTCCGCAAACGGCAATACCTGCGAGCAAATCAATATATTCCTTACCGTCAATATCCCAAAGTCTTGCGCCATCTCCCCGGGTAATCGCCAGCGGATAACGCGAATATGATTTGCATAAAAATTCGTTTTCATCTTTTTTTATATTTTCAAAAGCTTCGGACATTTTCCCTCCCAAATATTTTTATAATATAAATTTGAAAGATTGCGGCATATTCGCATAAACTCTGGCCTTATATGCGAGTAAAATATTCCTATTATTCCCAAATACTTCATTTATCAATAAATCCGGCTAATAAGTATTGAGAAAAGCATCCGGACAGGCAAAAAAATTTAATTGTATTTTAGGCCAAGTATGCTGTATAGTATCCAGGAACGGATTCCTTTTCAGATATAAAGGATAAACATACCCGGAGCGGCGTATCTCTTACAGACGCCGAAAGCATGAATGTCTCTGGAAAAACCATGGCAAGGAGAAAAGCAATGGCGTTACCATTCAATCTTGACAAGGAAGAACAGGAATTTCTGGGCAAGCAGGCAAAACTGGCCATTCAGACAATGCTGAATGATGATCCAAATGCTCTTCCCCTTACCCCTCCAGGCAACTGGGAGGGAGGCGACGGAAAACCTGAATCAACCCTGATGAAAATGCACGGAGTGTTTGTCACCCTGAAACAGGACGGCAAACTGCGCGGCTGCATGGGGACCATTGTAGGTCATGAGCCTCTTTATCTCAACATCTGGAATGTCGCGCGTAACGCCGCTTTCAGCGATCCCCGTTTCCCACCTCTTACCAAGGCGGAATGGCCCAAAGTGGAAATGGAAATTTCCGTTCTGACAGAGCCTGTTATCTGCAAGGATGTAAATAAAATTGAAATCGGAAAAGATGGACTGATTCTCACCTATGACGGCCATCAGGGTCTCTTCCTGCCTCAAGTGCCCGTAGAGAACAAATGGGATCTGAATCAGTATCTTGACAACCTCTGTCAGAAGGCTGGCGTTCCCGCCGGAAGCTGGAAAAAGGAAGGCGCGATTATCTCCTGCTTCCAGGCACAGGTATTCTCTGTTAAATAAAAATATACTCCTTCCTTTCAAACCAAAAAGCCTGGTCCCATGCCAGGCTTTTTGATTTCCTCTTTCTTAAAATACAAAGCCCTGTCCGCAAGAACAGGGCTACAGGATTAATAATTGGTTAGATTAGGCGTTTTTCATCTGATGAATCAGATCTGTGAGCTTATGAGCCTGATTGGCCAGATCGGACACCGCCTGATTTGCCTCGGCCATTGCCTCGGCGGTCATGCGGGACATATCGTTTACTTCAATGATGGAACGATTAATTTCCTCGCTGGCCGCAGACTGCTCCTCACTTGCCGCCGCGATTGCCTGCACCTGATCAGAAGTTGATTCAACGGTGGCCACAATCTCTTCAAGAGCGGTTCCAGACTGGTTGGCAAGCTCGGTGGCTTCGCTTATTCTGGCCACTGCATTATCCACAGCGCTCATGCTCTTGTCTGTGCTTTCCTGAATGGCCCTGATTGCGTTGCTTACATCCAGGGTTGAAGTCATGGTTTTTTCAGCAAGCTTGCGTACCTCATCCGCCACAACCGCAAATCCGCGACCCGCCTCGCCTGCGCGGGCAGCTTCAATAGCGGCGTTCAAGGCAAGCAGGTTGGTCTGATCCGCTATATCTGAAATAACTCCCATAATCCTGTTAATATCCTGGGCGCGTTCATTGAGCTGAGCCATGTCATCCTTAAGCTTCAAGGATACGTCATGCACTTCGCCAATGCTCTGAACCACCTGCTGGACAACGTGCTCGCCAGCCTCCGCTTTCTGCTTGGTATCGGAAGAAGCTGTCGAAGCAGAACCGGCATTACGCGCCACTTCCTGAACTGTAGCGTTCATCTCGTTCATGGCGGTCGCGGCTTCCTGCAGGCGCTGGGCAGACTCGGAAGCGCCCCTGTCAGATTGCTCAATCTGCGCGGAAAGCTGGGTGGAAGCGGAGCTTATAATCTCCACCATTCCCTCAAGCTGATTCGCCGCGGAAAGCATACCCTCGCGCTTGGCGTTTTCCGCCTGTCTGGCGGCTTCTTCCGCCTTGTTCATCGCGATTTTGGCTTCTTCGGTGGCCTTTTGGGCTTGCGCCGACTTCTGCTGGGCTTCCGCAATGTTGGATTTTAGCGCGGCAACCATTGTGCGCAAGGCTTCCGCAAGTTTTCCAGTTTCATCAGAACTTCTGATATCCAGATCCCGATCCAGATCCCCGCTTGCCACCGCTTCCGCGAAACGCTGGGTGATCGTAAGCGGCTTGACTATCATCCGGGTGATAAGTATGGCTATAATAATGCCAATTATCATAACTACCGCAATCAGAATCATCATGATTCTTGTGGCAGAGTTCATGTCGCTTGTCGCCGTATTAACCATATCGGTGGTATTTTTCTGGGTTATCCCCATCATTTCAACGGATTCTTCATACATCTTATGGAAGAAATCTGTGCGAACCTGCATTGATTTAGCATTTGCGACATGAAGCTGCGCAAGGGAAGCGGCATTGCCGGCAAAGGTCTGAAAATCTTTAAGAACCTGATTGAAAAGTTCCCGGCATTCCTGAGTGGTCAGATTGCCTTGAAGTCCCTGAAGTTTTTTTGTCAAATCCGGAAGCGAACTGCGAATATTGTCAAATTCATCGGTATGATTATTGCGTTCCGCCAGAAGAAGCGCTTCAAAAATCTCGGTGGCAGAAGAGAGAATTTCGGATGTGACGCCTATATTTCGGGAATACTGAATGGCCGCGCTGCTGTTGCCAGTTTCCACATAACCACGAATGGTTGACGCCATGACCTGGATAAGCTCATTCAACTTGTTTTCAGCGTCATTGCCGGAAGCGACCAGGCTTTGCGTGCTTTTCTGAATATTTTCAAGAAGGGTTTTACCCTCGCGCATATATTCTTCATACTGCACAATTTCCTTTTCAAATTTGTCAAGAAATTTGGCGGTAGTTTCGTAATAATGCTTTTTATTCAGGCTAAGCAGTTCCGAGACATCCGTCTTCAGCTTGGAAATATAATCCATGGCCAGAGGCAGATTTTTTTCATCCCTGCTTAAAAAATATGAGCGGGTATAATAGACCGCCTGCAGCAGGTTATTCTGCAAATCGCTGTAATACATGAGCCGAACCACACGATCGGACGAAATCTCATTGGATGTTTCCGCCCCCTCGTCCAGCGCCCTGTAAGCCATAACGCCCTGCAATAATGTCAAACATAAAATTATGCAGAATCCGCCGCCAATCTTTGTTCCAAGAGTCATCAGCTTCCTCCCTTGCCTTAAGTCCCCTGTGGGGAGTTCCCTATTTGCCAATATGTGAAAATGTTCAAGACCAAAAACCCCGGATAATTTCAAAAATCAAGGGTTTCTTTTCCGGGCTTTTCAAGCGCGAAGCCTGCGATAAATCATATTTAGATAAATCGGAAAAATCTGGCGGATTATTAGACCTGTTCGCATATTTTTGCCAGCTTGTCACAAATAAGGATCCTTTTTTTCAAGATAGTTATTTACATAATCTTTGACGCCTTCTTCCAGGGAAACAAATTTTTTTTCATATCCCACTTCTTTTAGCCAGTCCATATCCGCGCGAGTATAGTTCTGATATTTTCCCTCAAGTTTTGCGGGAAAGGGGATATATTCCAGTCTGGGCGGAATTTTAAGCGCGTTAAAAACCGCGTTCGCGAGATCATTATAGGACCTTGCCAGGCCAGATCCGATATTGTGAATACCGCAAATATCCTTTCTCTCCAGCAGAAGCCAGGCCATTAGGGAGACACAGTCCTTGACATAGACAAAATCCCTCTTCTGTTCTCCATCAGCGACATCGGGAGTATTGGAGGCAAAAAGGGAGGCCTTTCCACCCATCCTTATTTCCCGCCAGAATTTTAACACCACGCTTTGCATGTCGCCCTTATGATATTCATTGGGCCCATATACATTAAAAAATTTCAGACTGGCGATTTTGGAGTCCAGCCCATTCCTTATTAACCATAAATCAAACAAATGCTTTGAATAACCATACATATTCAGAGGCTTGAGTTTTTCCATTGAATCCCGACTGACCGAAAAGCCCCTTTCTCCAGCTCCATAGGTCGCGGCGGAACTGGCATTAATAAATCTAACACCATTTTCCAGGGCAAAAGAGGCCAGATCCCTGCTGTAATGAAAATTGTTTTCCATCAGGAAATCGGCGTTTTTTTCCGTAGTGGCCGAACATGCCCCCAGATGGGCAATGCCTTCAATTGAAAATGGCAGGCTTTTTTTTCTTATCAGGTCAATAAATTTATCCCTGTGTATATAATCAAAATATTGTCCCTTGACGAGGTTGCGCCACTTTTCGCTGGAGCCAAGATTGTCAACAATAATAATATCTTTCCGGCCAAGCCCATTCAGATGCCTGAGCATTGCGCTACCTATGAATCCCGCCCCTCCGGTTATGACTATCATTTTAAACCCCAGAATTATTAAATCAGGAAAACAAAAAATATCAAAAGCCCAAGCAGGACACTTTACAGGGAAACATCTTTAAGTCATTGTAGTTTTATCGGAAATTGTTTATTCCGGATTACCCGAACTGGATCTTATAAAAAGGTAAAAGTATTATGAAAACCGCTTCTCCCCTTCTGTCAAGAACCTTTTTAAGCGTAGCATTGGGAGTACTCCTGCTTTCTCCATGCCAGATAGCCTGTTCCGCCAAAAATGACGTATCACCGGAACCTGTGGTTCAGGACCGCTTTGTGATTATGGACGTAAACAAGGACGGGAAAGTTGATCTTGAGGAGTTCAAGGCCGCCAATCCCAACATGAACGAGCAGGCTTTTGTCATTATAGATCAAAATAATGACAAGGGAATTGACCAGGCGGAATGGGTGGAATTTATCAATAATCACGGCAAGACTCCCGCCACCGCGCCGCGAATGAACAATATTCCTGGCGATCCCCTCATCCCGCCAATAGACAGCAGCGATTTGCCTCTAATGCGTCCGTCCAATTGAGAGAAATATGGATAAAATAGAGAAACTTGAAGCGAGAATTATCCGCCTTGAAGAAAGCCTGTGGTTTCTGGAACAGAATTTAAAAGAGCTTGATGAACTTACAGGCCAGCTGCAAAAGCGGCAAGACGCGCTGATCAGGCAAATCGGGCAGACACGCCAGCTTGTTTTAAATATGCGCGATATTCTGGAAAGCCAGATTCAGGATAATTCCCGCATTGAAGTTCCTCCCCATTATCAGCAGCAAAAATAAACCGAATTTTATTGTTCTTAAACCCTGGAGCGGATATGAATATATTAATTTTTGGACCAAACGGCAGCGGCAAGGGAACCCAAGGAGACTTAATTAAACAAAAATATGGCATTGCCCATATTGAGTCTGGAGCGATTTTCAGGGAAAACATTAAACAGGGGACAGAACTTGGCAAAAAGGCCAAAGAATACATAGACAGGGGCGATCTTGTTCCCGATGAAATAACAATCCCGATGATTCTGGATACTCTCAAGACCAAGGGATCTTCCGGCTGGCTTCTCGACGGTTTTCCCAGGAATATGGCGCAGGCGGAAAAACTTCAGGAAGCCCTGGAAAAGGCGAACCTGCCGCTTGATTATGTGGTTGAGATAGAACTTCCCCGCGAAACCGCCCGCAAACGGATAATGGGCCGTCGCCTTTGCGCAGCAAACAATAACCATCCCAATAATATAAATATTCCCGCAATTGCCCCTGATGATTCCAAATGCAGGGTTTGCGGCGCCGAACTCTCTGTCCGCAAGGACGACCAGGACGAAGCGGCCATAAACAAACGCCATGATATTTATTATGATGACAAAAACGGAACATTGGCGGCGGCTTATTTCTTCCGCAAACTCGGCGATGAAGACAAGCTGACCTATATCGTCCTGGATGGCGAAGGAAGCATTGATTCAATTAAGGAAAAGCTGCTTTCCCAGCTTCAATAATATCATTTGCCATAAGTCGGGGCGCAGTAAAGTTACTCCCGCGCCCCGTTTTTTTTCTTCCTTAATTCTTCCTGAAATTCCTTCTGCAAATGTCTCAGGCATGTGGAAGTGTCTGGAAAATCCTGGCGCAATTCCTTATAATTCCTTATCAGCCTTGCGCTCCCCCGCTCATAGAGAACGAGCTGCTCGCAAAACTCTTCCACGTCGTCGGGATCATGGGTGATTATGATTGATGGAATAGCGAATTCCCTTAAATAAGCCTTAATTTCCTTACGGAGTTGTTCGCGCAGGAGCGGATCGAGGGCATTGAAAGGTTCGTCCAGCATGAGAAGCCCTGGCGAAGCGTTCAAAGCCCTTGCCAGGGCAGTTCTCTGCTTCTGTCCGCCGGAAAGGGCATCCGGCCGGCATGATTTTAAATGCGCGATATTCAGCTTTTCCAGCCAGGCGGAAGCTTGCGCTATATTCTTTTTTGAAAGATAACGTCCAAAAAATCCGCTATGAGGATAAGCCACATTCTGCAGCACTGTTAAATGGGGAAAAAGCGCATAATCCTGAAACATATATCCAATATGTCTTTCTCTTGCCGGGACATTTATCTTCTGGCTGCTGTCAAAAAAACAGTTTCCCCTGAATAATATTTTCCCTCCCGCAGGTTTGACAAGTCCCGCGATGCAGTTCATGGTCAGAGTCTTTCCGGACCCGGAAGGCCCAAATAAAACCGTACCTGCGACTTCCTCAAGATACAGACTGATATCCAGCCTGAAGTCTCGGTAAGTTTTCCAGATCTCAATGCTCATCATCTCTTGCGGCCCCATTTTGCCAGAATTTCAGCGCCGGCAAGGATTACCACGCAGACGAATGAAGTGGCGAGCACAAGAATCAGGGCTTTATGATCATTCCCAGCCTGAAACGCGGCATAAATGGCAAGCGCCAGAGTTTGGGTTTTGCCTGGAATATTGCCTGCAATCATGAGAGTCGCTCCAAATTCTCCCATCCCTCTTGCAAAGGCCAGCATTATTCCCGCAAAAATTCCTTTCCAGGCGCAGGGAATGGACACGCTCACAAAAACGCGCAATTCAGAGGAGCCCAGGGAGCGGGCAGCCTGCTCCAGACGCGGATTTACCTGATCCAGGGAAGCGCGGGCAGATTTGTAAATCAGGGGAAATATTACCACACTTGCCGCGACAACCGCGCCCTCCCAGGAAAAGATCAGGTTTATTCCCATCTCTGCCAGGGCAGGGCCAAGCAAGCCCTTTTTGCCGAGAAGCATGATTAAATAAAAGCCTATTACCGTAGGCGGCAGCGCCAGAGGCAGACTGCAAAAGGCGTCCAGGATGGCGGAAACTGGACCGCTTCGCCTTCCCAAAAGCCTGGCTGCCCCCAGCGCGAAACCGAAAGAACAAAGGGTTGCCCAAAAGGCTACCTTAAGAGAAATAAACAGGGGAGAGCGGATAATTTCCAGAAAGGAAGAATCCATAATTTTTAGGGCTTGGCAAACCCGTATTTATTCAGGATATTTTGCCCTTCAGGAGAAAAGACGAAGTTTATAAATTTCTCACCGGCTTTGGCGTTATTTCCGGTCACCGCGACCGCTATGGGATAAGTGACCGGGTCATGCCCTTCAACCGTCAACACGATATCAACATCGTCGCCTTTTTGCTGGGCATCTGTGCGATAAACAAAGCCGGCGTCCACTTCCCCCCTGGTGACATATTCCAGAGCCTGCCTTACGCTCGCGCCCTGGATAAACGCCGGCTGTAATTTATCCCATAAGCCCGCTTTTTCCAGTGCGGCTTTGGTATATCTTCCGGCAGGAACCGAGTCGGGGTTGCCTATGGCTATTTTTTCCGTCCTGGTCAGATCTTCCAGACTGGCTATTTTTTTGCTCCCTTTTGGCACAATAAGAACAAGGTCATTTTGGGCAAAATTTTTTCGTGTATCAGGATTTACAACTTTGGCCTTTACCGCTTCGTCCATTGTCCCCTGATCTGCGGAAGCGAAAACATCCACAGGCGCTCCGGCTGTAATCTGTCTTAAAAGAGGATTGGAAGCCGCATAATTAACATTGACTTTCATATCCGGATGCTCTTTTTCAAAAACCGTTTTTAACTCGTTAAAAGCGTCGGTCAGGCTTGCGGCCGCTGAAACGGTCAGTTCTTCCGCACAAACACCCTGGCTCATAAAAACCCCCATAATTAATAAATAAAAAATTTTTGTTATATAAGACATATGGGCCCTCCTTGTCTTGTTTGAATAGCCAGTATCATGATAAAGTCATTAACCGCAAACATGTCACGATTAAGCCTGAAGCGTGTCCCTGTTGTGGATTTATATTGTTATGATTATTTTTTATTTTCACTCTATTATAATTGTATATGGAAAATGGGGACTTAAAATATGACAATATCCAAATCGTAAACAAGTTATAACAAAAGTGATTAAAGTTTTTTGAAAGAGGAAGTACAGGGGGTCTGCGTAGCCCTTGCCAGCTGTGCTGATTACGGATACGGCGTACCCATTAGGGGAAAAAAGTTCTCTTCCCCAGGAATAAATCAACCCATAATTAAATAAGAGCCATTTAATCAATTAATCCCATTTGGCATGGACATTTTCAATAACCTTCCCGCCTTCCTTTCCAGCCTGTCCCGATCGGAACGGGAACTGCTTCTCGCCGGACTGATGACAAAAACCGGCAATGGGTATTTATTACATCAGAAAACATATCCCCTTGAACTTTTTCGCGCGGAAAGAAATCTTCTGGACAATATAGACAGGACTTCCATACCAAAAATACTCAATTCGCGCTTGAGAAACTGGTTTATTTTTATGCTCTTGAGGTATGGGGGTATGCGGCTTGAAGAAATTTTAGATTTGGAAGCAGAAAATCTTGAACTGAATACACTTAGGATAAATATCCCGAAGGGGAGATTTCCCAGAACCATCTCTCTCCCTCCCCTGGCTACAAGACAGATGCGGGAAAGGCTTGAAAGATGGCCCGCCCTCTTCGTCTTGAAAAATCCTTTCCGCTGCGACAGCAGTCAGATCAGGCGAGCTTTTTCCCGCTGCGCAAGCCAATGCGCCCTTTCTCCTGGCCTTCTTACCGCCCGAACCCTGCGTCGTCACAGGGGGCTTGAACTGGAAAAAGCGGGACTTCCCCTATCCCTGATAAATCTCTTTTTGGGAAGGGCTATCCCCGATCCTGATTTTGACAGCGAACAGGGAAATAAAATACTTGATCAGTTTATTCAAAATGAGCAATTTCCCAAAACCAGCGCCAGAAACTCCTTTCATGGCGCTCTAATCAGTCTGAAAAAAAAGGGAATACTGATTGAAACCTGTCTGGAAACCGCAAGCGGCATGAAAGTCCATGCTGTTATAACCGATACAAGCCGGCAAAATCTGAACCTGGAAGAAGGCATGGCAGTAACCGCTCTGGTCAAGGCACCCTGGGTAAACGTTTATGAAAATATCTCAAGCGAACCCAATCATTTTTATGGTAAAATAAAAGAAATAAAGGAGGACAGCAGCGCGGTTGAAATTATCGTCATCATGGATACCGGTAACATTGTCTGCTCCCTCTATACCCTGGAGCAAAAACCGGATTTCCCCCTCTATGCGGGAAAAGATGTAGGCGTTAAATTCAGCCCCATGTCCGTTATCCTGACCTCCGGCTAATTCGATTTGATCATAAAATCCATATAGATATGGAAAATTCAAAAGCTTCCCTGTTCGCCGGCCTTGTGATGGCTGGAGGCGCATCCTCCAGAATGAAGAAAGACAAGGCAGAGCTTGCCCTCAATAGCGGCAAGACCCTTCTTGAACTGGCCTGCCAGAAAATAAAACAGATCACCCCTGTCTGGCATGTTTCCTGCGCCAGAGGAAAACCCAAAAATCCCTATCCCTGCCTTGAAGATGATCTGGAAAATTTTGGTCCGCTTGGCGGAATACTCAAAGGTCTGGAAAACGCCGCACTCAACGGCTTTCAGGGTTTGCTTGTCCTGGCCTGCGATTTGCCGCTAATAAATGCGGAACTGCTCCAGGCCTTGCCTATCGCTCACATGGCGGCAAACCCCGCCCCACTTCTTACGGTTTACCAGCATCCCGATAATGGCCTTTTGGAAACGCTGTCCGCCGTTTATGATGTCAGATCCCTTTCCCATTTTTATAATGCCGTCAAATCGGGTCAGCGCAAACTAAACCTTGTCATTCCAGATGAATTTCAGCTCCGTATTCCTGTCCATCCAGCCCTGAAGCCATTTTTTCTGAATTGCAATACTCCCGATGATTTTGAAAGGGCGCTACAAACGGAAAAAAAGCTCAAAAAACGCGCACTGTCATAGTCACCTGTCGCTGCTTGAAAAGGAGAACCGCCCCGCCTCTTGCGGATCAAGTTCCCCTCCCCCAGAAAAATCAATACATGTTTTAAACCGGGCTTAAAATTAAAAAGCCCCGCAGGACCTCAACAAATCTGGACAGATTTGATTATTTAAATTTCACCTTATATTTTTTCAGATAGGTAACCGGCAAATAGGTTTCCTTGGCCTGTCTTAAGCCCGCCCCATCCAGATCCTGCGCGCGATTGATATATTTGAAGCCTTTTCCGGCATTTCGCGCAAATTCGCAATTCATTGCCTGATACACTCCTTTAAACCCGTTCAGACCCTTTTCATACTGTACGCCAAGATTTTCGGCATCGAGCCTTTCCCCTACCGCAAAGGCAATCATCTTATTATCGACAAAAAGAGAACCGGCGACCAGATCCCTGAACGCGTTCCAGTGAGTCAAGACGCGCTGAATGGCGGTATTCTCCGCTTGCAGGGATGGGGAATCCTCGCACTCATGCCAATGACACCAGTCATCCTGCACATTCAGGACTGTCGGAATCATGTTTTCTGTAACAGCCCTGTAATCTGGCTCGCCATAAGTCT
>CAYNKM010000021.1:0-11569 GCA_964397795.1 uncultured Desulfovibrio sp.
AGCTGAATTATAAACGCCGTGCTATCCGCCTGTAACCCCTGTTGAACGCCCATATAAATCATGTCATTGATATATTTGCCCATTTCAATGGTAGTTCCGCCAGAACCCATGTCGCCTTGCTCTCCAGATTGATCAGGAGAAGTTCCAAGACGAAGAACATCCAGACCCAGGGCTTTTTTGGCTGAAGATAAAATATTATCAGATGAACCCAGCCCCGCAAGCTGCGCCACTCCCGCGGCAAGCTGCAGAGCTTCAAAACGGTTCAGATCTCCTACGCTTCTTCCAAAAAGAACCTGAGAAATAATTTCATCCCTTGGGAGTTCCGGATCGCTTGTCAGTTTTATCTGGAGTTTATTTACAGGTCCGCTGACAATTATATGCGCTGTCAAATCCGGAGTCTCGTTTGTCAACTCCATATTGATAATCGGATTTGAGATCTCCCCGCCTCCAAAAAAGACAATCCCTTTGGTTAGAGAAAAGATCTTGCCAAGAAAATCAAAATTACCCCTTACTGAACTTACGTTTCCTGTTATGGAAGGATTAAAGGGGGAGCCAGAAATAAGGAGATGGGCAGTCCAGATACTGGTTAGACCACGTCCTTCGACGGTAAAGCGGGGAAGCATGTCAATCTTGAAATTAATGCTTCCTCCCCCTTCCTTTTTGGTTTCCACCTTTTTTACGGGTTCAGGATGTTTTTCCGGCTTTCCCGAACTTATGGGCAGGGTTGTCACACTACTCATAAGTTCAAGATTATTGAGGAGAATTTCTCCCTGATTCACGAGCAATCCGCCATTGATAACGGGCGCCGTCGCTGATCCGGTCACAGTCGCGTCGCCTGATACTTCAATAAAAATATCCCGACGCCGAAGCGGCCTGAGTTTATTTATATTGGCCTTAATATCAAGCTTGTTTCCATCTATTGACGAGTTGCCATTAATGGATACAGTCCCTCCCCGACCGTCTCCCGCGCTTAACGCAAGTTTTACTGCTCCGGGCAGATTATCCAGAACTCCGGCCGTATTTTTCAGATTGCCACTTTCAGTCAGATCGGCCTTTAAATTAATATCGGTCAGAAGCACGCCAAGAAGTAAATCCTCATATCTGGCCTTGTTGATAGATAAGCCGCCGCGTATTCTGGGCGCTTTGATACTGCCTTCAGCTTTTATATTTATACCAACGCGTCCGTTCAGTCGCATATCCGGCATTGGAAGCAAATTCCATATTGGGCCAAGAGCCCCGTCCCAGATTATATGGGCCGCCAGAGGACCGGTCATGTTGACATTGGGGATTCCTTCTTTATCAAAGACAAGAGGTATTCTGGCAGAAATTCGGGATTTATCGCATCCCAGGGCTTTTAAACTTTTTTTATCCATATCAAGATTTAAAGCCAGGGCGCTTCCTGTCGCCAAATTTTCAATAGCGCCATTAAGGGTCAGGCCAAAAGGAGGAAACTGATTTCCTGGCAAGGTCAGATCCTTAAGTACAAGATTAAAATTTCCCTTTGGAGTTTGGGGTGCGCCAGTTAAAGTGACATCAAGATTGGCAAAGCCCAGGGGAAGCTGCGGGACCAGAATTTGCCAGGGCTTAAAATCAACAGAATTTAAATTGATCTTGAAAGAGAACTTGTCCGGGGAAAGCCCCCCATTTACCTGCAATCTTCCGGTAGGGCTTATTTTGAAATCCAGATTCTTAATCTCAATTCCCTTTTCCCCATAACGGATTAGAGTCTGATTTGCGGATTTTACGCCAAGGGGGACAGTCTTTCCCGATGGGGATAACGAGGCGGGCAGCTTTAGGGAAATGTCGCATTTTTTCAGGTTCGCTTCTCCAGGACTCCAGCTTGCGACGAGGCTGGTATTGACATCTCCCCTGGTATTGATCTCCGCGTTTAGCGGACCGGAAATTAGTCCTTGTGCCTTAATGTCGGCATTAAGCTTCATTCCTTCCGCCTGAATTTGGGCGGCCTTGAGAACCAGATCCAGTCCGGGGCTTATAAAAATATTTGTCAAATCTATATGGGATCGCAGATTTGTGACTTCAATCGGCTTGCCGCCATTTTTCGCCTGCATTGAAAATTTGGGGATATCCAGATTTATTAAGGCATTCTGGGGTGATGAATCCTTGACTTGGTCAGAATTAATATCAGTCTCATTTGCCAGATGAATATCCATTTTAATGTGACCGGATAAATTCTGATTCGGGATAAATTTCTGGATGGCTTGCCAATTGGCCAATTCCAGCTGCAGGTTTCCATTCAGGGCAGGTTTCTTGTCGGGCGGGGCGAAGGCCTGAATATTGCCTTTGGCTGTCAGGCCGAGAGCTGACAAATCAATATTTTTTAAACCTGCAAGCCATGCCAATTCCTTTTTTTCATTGCCATTATCCTGGACGCTTTTTTCAGGTAGCTCCCTGGCCTGAAACCAGGCCTGGGTATCAAGGCTAACGGCATCCTGATTCACCAATCCGGAGAATTTTAAATCACAGTGATGTTCCCTGGTCAGAAGGTCAAAACCCGCTGGCGGAAGCGGGAGATCAAGATCCCGACTAGTTAGCTGAAGCGAGAGGTTGGATAGATTATGACCAGAAGCTACCAGCTCAGGAGCCGATAAATTGATTTGAATATTCGCTTTTGGCAAATTGGAGTCGGCCTGCAAGTTTAACTTGACACTTTTGCGAAGCATGGCCAGAGGCGAATCAGGGTGATCTTTAATAAAGCTTTCAAGGAGGGGATTTATCACCGTTTCCATGGTATAAGAGGCGGCGCCGTCAATAATTCCGTTTTTCCATTCCTGGCCAGATTGCCAATGGGCGTTATTTGCCAAGTTTAAATGTCCGGCATCCAGATTGGGACCAGCCAGCTTGATGAAAAAGGAAGGATCTTCAGGATTTGTATCGGCTTTTACTTCTGCATTTAAAGTGAGATTGATGTTTTTCCCCAGCAGATCTGATGGAAAATCCTTAATTTCCAGCCTGGAATCAATAATATTTAAATCAAGATTTAAAAGTGCATTTAGCAGGGAATCTTCAGGTTTTATATTTAAATCTGAATCCAGGGTAAGCTTATGAAATGAGAAAGATGGAAGTGAGACTGATCCGTTTTCCGAATCCTGTATGGATGCGCTGATTTTTGCCTGCCCTGTACCATCCAGCAGGGAAGCGGTCAGGCCAAGATTGGCCAGAAGTCTTTCGGGAGAATTCCCTTTTTCGGAAGGAACAAGCCCGGAGGGCAAAAGAGCGTTTTTTATTTCTATGCCATCAAGCCGGATTTGAGGCAGCCACCAATGTTTATGGGACAGAAAGCCATTGCTTTCCCTTAAAAGATCCTGGAGTTCTTTTACCCCGAAAGGGGTTGAGGGTTCGGCTTCTTCTTTTGTTTCAGGAGTTTTAGGAAAACGGGATAAATCTATATTATCAAGGCTTAATTTTGAAATTTGCAGAAGGGAGGGAAGTTTTGTCCATTTCAGTGTGAAAGTATTATCAGGAGCCTTCAGCCATACGCCATGCGCGTCACTGGCTTCCAGACCTATTTTAAAATTGAAAGGCAATGAGCCAGAAAGACTGGTGATGCGAAATGCCAATTCCTGGCTATCTTTTGGCGGGGTTAGAAATTTGTTTGCCTCTTCTATAATAAAATTATGGCCCTGTTCTGTCTGGCATAGCCACCAGCCGCCAATGGAAATGGTGAGGAAAATAAAAAGAAGAAAAAGACAGGAATACTTAAAAATTCGGCGTACAGTATGCTTTTTTTTTCCTGTCGCGGCCTTGGGCGAATCTTCCGGAGTTTCAGATTTTATTCTTTTTTTTAAAAACATCAAAATGATTGTCCTATGCTTATATAAAACTGTACAGGCGGATCGCCGTCCCTGGGGTTTAACGGAGTGGCGACATCAAAGCGCAGAGGCCCTATGGGAGTATAGTAACGGAAACCGAGCCCCAATCCCCAGTCAGTGTCTCCAAAGAGGTCGGGCCATTCTTCCCTATATGCCATGCCGCCATCCAGAAACGGGACTATGCCTATATTTTCCGCCACCATAAAACGTGATTCCAGATTAATAACCTTGTAGGAGCGTCCACCGAGAGGATCTCCTTCACTGTCTTCCGGGCCAATTGACTGGTAAGGGTAGCCTCGAACAGTGCCAGCGCCTCCCACGAAATATCTCAGGCTTGCCGGAATACTTCTTAAGGATGTACTGCCTGGCATTGCGCCAGCTTCGCCATGAGCGGCCAAAACAATCGTATCATTGATTTTTCCGTCGGGTTTATGTCCAAGCGGAGCATAATAACCTGTCACTCCAAGCGTTCCGGCATAAGCGCCAAAAGTCTCTTTATCATAATACCCTTTAAAAGGTTTAATGTGGAGATCCAGTTCCGTGCCGCTGGTTGGATTGAGATGGTTATTACGTCCATCATATTTTATATGCGCTCTTGGGCTTACTACCGCATAAGGCTTTTCATCATGTTCATTATCCTTAAGGTAGCCGCTTTCTCCAAAGAGGGAAACGGAACCAGCCCATTGTCTCGAAAAACGATGTTTTAAACCCAGTTCGCCGCGGAGAATTTTTTGCTGGTAAGCTTCGGTATTTTCATACAGGGCTGCTCCGTCAATTAAAAGCAGTGTATTCTTGTCTGGAAAAGCGGGCTTTTCAAAATGCGCCTTTAATCCGATTTCCTGTTGTGAGATAGGCAAATCCAGGAGAATTTTTTCCCCAGATCCGAACAGATTGCGATGTTCCCATGTGGCTTCCGCGCCAAACCCGGTATCCGTATCATACCGTACGCTTGCGCTTACTGTTCTTGGCGGACCCTGGACCAGTTTTATGCGCGCGGGCATTATGACCGCTCCCCTGTATTTTCCTTTGTCCTTTTCAAGATCTGTTTCCTGCGGCGTAACTTCTACAGAATTGAATAGTCCAAGGCGACGCAAAGTATTTCCATAGTCTTCAAGGAGGGAAGAGTCCCAGACTTCCTCTCCAGGCGTCCAGGGCATGAGCTTGCGCAAATATGCTTCGCTAACGTTCTTGTCACCTTCAAAGATGACTTTTCCCATTACCGCAGGCGGACCAGGGTCAATAGTTATATTCGCATTAAGCTTGTGTTGCTCTTTATTCAGCGTATATAAGCTTTCTGTCACCCTGGCCAATGGGTAACCGGTCGTATGCAGCCTTTCCGGTATTTTTGCCACGGCAGATAACATGTCATCAGCGACTATGGGCTTCCCGATTTCTACTCCAGGAATTTGATCTGGAAATTCGGGAGGGGGCAAATGCTCTTTTTCCAGACCCCAAAAACCAATATCCCTCACGCGGTTGGTAAATGATTCCGGAATGTCTGGTGGAGGAACATAGACCACGTTTGCTTCGCCAACATTGAATCGTGGTCCCGGATTCATCGTCAATATGACCCTTACCGGTTTTGTGCTTTCTTCAATGTCCAGGCTGGCGGTTCCATCATAATAGCACTGCGAATTCAATAGTTTTACCGCTGTTTCCTTATCAGCCATTCCCCGCCTTTCAAGACCCAGCATTGAATCCGGCAGTGTTTTCTGTAGCTGCTCAAGCTGGCTTAAATCTTTCATCTTGTCTATGAGAAAATCCGGTCCATCCTTGACCCTGATTTCCACCTTATAGGGAACGGGATCTCCCCCCCAATTAATTTTACCGTCTTCTCCCGCGTCAGCCGCGGCAGTTCCCTTGTCCTGATCCCTGGCTGTAATCAGACCGCAGGCGGAAGTACAGAGCAGAAGCCAGGAAAATATGGAAAACTGAATTATATTAGCTATACATTTCATATATTTATAATGAATATTTGACTTCCGGAAAAATTAATCATAACCAAGTCAATAAAGTCTAGCAATAGTCAAGACATACTATAAATTTTTATTTTCCCAAAAGGAAAGCGGACATGAATTATAATCTGGTACTACAAATCGACAGTGACGATGACGGTAAAATGAATATGATATTGAGAAACGCGAATAACTATCTTAACGCGCTTCCTGATGAGCATTTTGAACTTGTAATAGTGGCAAATGGACCTGGGGTAAGACATTTTACCCAGGGACATGATGAATATGAGGCAAGGGGAAAAGAGCTGGCCCAGCGCGGAGTCAAATTTCGTATATGCGCAAATGCCATAGCGGAAAACGGGATACCAAAAGAAAAGCTTTGGCCTTTATGCGAAGTTGTGCCAGCCGGTCTGGTAGAGATTGTCAAGCTGGAACGGGCCGGCTTTGCTTATATCAAACCCTAGACCATGCCATACGAAAAAGAACATTACAGCCTGTTGTTGGCCACAAGCGCATCTCTCTTCTGCGCCCCGCTGATGGTGGCAGGAGTTAATGCGATTTTGCCTGAAATAGGCTTGAGTCTGAAAGCAAGTGCTATGCAGTCAAGTCTTATCGGGGCGATTTATTCGCTGGGTCTGGCGGTTTTTCAGCTTTGTTGCGGTTCCCTGGGGGATATACGCGGGCACAGAAGAATTTTTTTGGGTGGAATCCTCATCTTTTTTATATCAAGCCTGGCGCTTGGTTTTATATCCAACCTTCATTTATTCCTGTTGATTCGCTTTATCCAGGGATGTGGCGGCGCCATGATTAGCGCGGCAAGCATGGCCCTGGTCGCATCCGCGGCTTCTCCCCAAAACAGGGCCGCCTATCTTGGTTTTTCGGCTGTATTTGTTTATTCCGGCATTGCCTGCGGACCACCCATTGCAGGACTGATAGCGGGTATCATAAGCTGGCGCTGGCTTTTCTGGTTGAGCGCGTTTCTTTCGATCATAATTTATATTCTGATGAAACAAACCGTATCCCATGAGTGGCGGCCGGCCAGCGATAAAAAATTTGACTGGCAGGGCTGCATTCTCTATGGGATTTCAATGGCTGGCCTAACTTTGGGGGCGACTTTCCTTAAAGCTTCAACTGTCGCGGGAATTTTCTTTTTCGGAATTTTTATATTATTTTTGTTTCTTTTTTATTTTTGTGAAAAAAGAAGCGTCTTTCCGATTTTAAATATGAGCCTTTTAGCCGGAAACAAAGTATTTTCCCTTTCCTGTCTGGCGGCTTATGTAAATTACGCGTCTTTTTTTGGATTAATATTTTATTTCAGTTATTATTTACAGGTTGGCAAGGGCCTGAGCGTACAGGAGACCGGATTTATTTTGGCCATTCAGGCTGTCGCCCAGGCATTGGCTACGCCTATTGCGACCAGGCTATGCAAAAAGGGAAGGGAAGGAGTGATTAGCGCCATAGGTGCAAGTTTATGTGGTTTTGGTCTTATTGCCGCTTCCTTTATAAAGATAGAGACTCCCATCATAGCCTTGAATTGCGCGCAGGTTTTACTGGGGAGCGGGGTCAGTATTTTTTCTTTGGCAAATACCGCAATAATTCTTGAAGCCGCGGGAAAAGCGAATACAGGCCAGGCTTCCGCACTGACAGGGGCAGTGAGAACGGCAGGGCAATTAAGCAGTATGACATTAATTACCCTCTCCACCAGTTTATACCTGGGCAAGGAAGCAATAAGCGCTTCCAGTTTAAACGCCTTCATGGCAAGCATGCAATCCAGCCTGATACTTTTTGGCTTATTCAACATTTTGGCAGTAGGAGTAAGCCTGATCAGAAATCGCAAATAGTACCTGGAATAAAGCGCGTCACATAATACGCCGTTCCGCGCGGTAGGGTTTGTCACGTGAAAAATACTGATATTTCCCGCTATTAAAAAATTCAGCAAATTAATAAAAAAAGTCTAAAGAAAATTTCAAAATATCCGTATAAAAAAACATGGACGGTGAACACGATGAAGCAAGACAGACCATGCGTATGCGCATGGTTCTTCAGAAATATGATCAACAGCTTCTGACAGCTCGCAGACTGGCGCGTTTCAGGGCAAAAGTTCAACAGAGGAATGGGGAAGAAATTGTCGAACCTGATCCTTCGGAAAAGCGCAGAAAGTATGTTGAATCCATGGCTTCAGAAATGTTTACATCCCTGCTGTTTACTGGCCTTCCAGACGAACTGATGGAAGAAATCAGACTGGAACTGTGTAAAAAATTTAAAAAAGAATTTGAATTTGTCTTTCCTCCCAACTCAAATCTTTGCATTTACATAAAGGATGGGAAGAAGAGACGCCAGTTGAACGATGAAGAATCCCAGGTAGTGAGCAGGGAATTGGCGCTTATTACCAGTCAGAAAGTTGAAAAGGGAATGATGAAGGGTCTGCGCCGGACTGGGATTTATAGTTAGGTAAAAGGGGGAGGAAAAATGGAATTGGGCAATATAGTTTCGAGAAATTCTGAAAATTCTTATAACGCCACTGTTCGGGTTATGAATTCCGGCATTCAGGATAATTCGGCAATTTGTTCAGACAAATCTGGAAGTTCCAGAGACGGTTTTCTTCTTACAGAAGCGCTGCGAACCGCCCAGCAAACTTCTGACATACGCAAAAACCGGGTAGAAGAATTAAAGGCCAGGGTTTCGTCCGGAGAGTATGAGATTGATACCAATGCCCTTGCAGAAGCCCTGGTTAAGGAAGATTTCGCGATTTTCAGTGTTTAGAAAATTATCGGGATGACCAGTCCAACGTTCAGGGCTGTCCCAGAATAAATATTTCTGTTCAGCAGAATATCCGTGAGGCCGCTTCATGAAGCGGCCTTTTTTATTTAAATAATCACAGAAAAATCAACATATCCTGACATGATTTACATAAAAGGCATAGTTTGTGCATAACCATATCCAAAAATATTGTTCATTTAGGCCAGACATAACTGAAGTATCTGATATTATAAGGTTTATTAGACCAGACAAGTTTGTAGTTTGGCGAACGCAGGGAGTAATAACATGAAATTGACAAAATTTGGACACATAGTCTTAACACTTTTTCTAGGCTTTATGTGCCTTTGCGCCGCTTCTCCAGCAGAAGCTGTACGCATAAAAGATATAGCAAGCTTCTCCGGCGTGCGCGATAACCAGTTAATTGGTTACGGGCTTGTTGTGGGCTTGTCCGGAACTGGCGACAAGAAGGATTCCGTTTTTACCATGAGTTCCATAAAAAACATGATGGATCGCATGGGAATTGGATTGAATTCCAACGCGCTTAAAGTCAAAAATGTGGCATCCGTCATGGTTACGGCAAAAATGCCGGTTTCTTCAAAACCTGGCACCAAACTTGACGTAACCGTTTCTTCGGTGGGCGACGCCACTTCCCTTCTCGGAGGCGTGCTTTTGCAGACAGCGCTTAAGGGCGTTGATGGAAATACTTATGTGCTTGCCCAGGGTTCTCTCACAGTAGGCGGTTATTCTGTGCAGGGAAACGCCGCGAGCACTTCAAAGAACGTAAGCACAGTAGGTCTTATTCCTGGCGGCGGCATAGTGGAAAGGGAAATTCCCTTCCAGTTCAATGATCAAAGTCACCTTACCCTGAATTTGCGTGTTGGCGACTTTACCACTGCCCAGCAGGTAGCTGAACGTCTGAATTCCGCAATGGGCGGCGCTTTTGCCCATGCGGTGGATGATATGAGCATTAATGTAAACGTGCCACCCCAATACCGGAACAATCTTGTGCCCCTGATGGCGTCCGTAGAAAATCTGGAAGTCACTCCTGACACTGCGGCCAAGGTTGTGGTTGATGAAAAGACAGGCACAGTTGTTTTGGGCAAGGATGTCAGGATTACCAGAGCGGCTGTCGCGCATGGCAATTTGCAGATTACAGTTCAGGAAAGCGAACAGGTTTCTCAACCAGGGCCATTCTCCAATGGTCAGACTGTTGTCACTCCTGAAACCAATATAAATGTTAGAGAAGAAAACAGACGCTTGCATCTTGTGGAAGGCGCCACATTGCAGGAATTGGTTGACGGCTTGAATGCCATTGGGGCCACTCCCCGCGACCTTATTTCCATTCTGCGCAGTCTGCAGGTTTCCGGCTCACTTCATGCGGATCTGGAGGTAATCTAAAATGAGTTCACCTTTTGAAACAACACCATTTGCTCAGGATGCCAGCGCGTCTGCCCAGTCACGCATGGAGCTTCAGGCCAAACTGAACGGTTTGGGCGGGCTGAACGGGCGCAAGCTTTCTCCTGAACAAAAGGAAAAGAAGCTGAGAGAAGCCTGCGAAGGATTTGAATCCATCTTTATACAGAAGATGTGGCAGGAGATGCGCAACACTGTTCCCAAGAGCGGTCTTTTGCAGAGCCAGGAAGAGCACTTCTGGCAGGATATGTATGACCAGGAACTTTCCAAATCCATGACCCGCGCCGGCGGTATTGGACTTGCAGACATGATGTTTGAACAGCTTTCAAAAAATCTGGTATCTGCCAGCAGAAGCGCGGCGGGTGGACAGATTGGCGCCAGTTCTTTCACTCCTTCGGCTGCTCCCCTGGTCAATACGCCGGATGAGCATGTTGAACCGGTAAACGCTTCTCCTGTTCCGGCTTCTGCCTCCATTTATGAAGGGGAAGCTCCCCTGATGGCGGAGTCCTCGGACACCACTGCTTCTGCCGATGAGGCTAAGATCGCGGGGATGATGGCTCAAAGGGCCATGGCAAACCTTGAGGCGGCCTCTGTTTTAACTTCCCAGCCTGCTTCAGGCAGGGAGGAGAAAACTGGCAATGCGGCTTCAAAAGCCAAAAAAGTATCTGCCACCCCTGATGGAACGTCTGGTTTGCAAATGGCGTATCTGGCTAAAAGGGAGGCGGGAGACAAGCTCGGCTCTCATGCGGTCAGGCCATCCATGTACTCCCGTAAACAGTCTGCAGCCGCGGAAAACATTGTTGAACAAAAAGGAGTGGAGAATTCCGATTCCTCAGTCTCCGCCCAGGCAGCGAATCCTGGCAGCGCGGAGGCTCTTAATCAGGCGCTGGCCAGGGCCAAGGCAGGCAACACCATTCTATCTGGAGATGCTGGTTCAAATCTGCATAATCTGGTAGCCCAGGTTCAGGCCAGGAATTCAATGAATGTTTCCAGTCAGGCGACAGGAACTGTCGCTGAAACTGCGGAAATACTTTCGGCAGAACCGACGACATCCAAAGTGCGCTTTACAACAAATATCCCGCCCAGGGGTAAAAATACGAAAGCTCCCAAAAAGAATGATGTTATCCGGATGTTGAATGTGGATAACGCGGGAGTCAACAGCAAGGCGGGACAGGGCCTGGCGGCCTATCATGCCGCTCAGGAAGCGGCGAATGCCGAAAAGGCTTCCCTGCAAGGTCAGGCGACACAAAATACAGGCGAGACTGTTCAGCAGGCGCCCATAAGCCCGCTTACGGCTCAGTCCAAACAGAAGAATAATAGTTCAAATGATGGGAATTATACAATTCCACCATTGAAAGGCAGTAACGTATAAGGCTGGATACCAAACGGGCGAAAGCTGCAATCCGGGTTATCCGGATTTCAGCCGCCCCTTTTTTATAAAAACAAAATTATTTACGACCCTATTAAACATCAAGGCAGAGGAAAATAAATCCGGCATGCTTCTTGCTAGATAGGGTATAAAAAGCACAAAAGCGGCAGGTATTTCCTGCCGATAATAAAAGAGAGGCCTGCATGTACCAGAGAATTTATGAAAGTTTATCCCGTCAGGAT
>CAYNKM010000022.1:0-11355 GCA_964397795.1 uncultured Desulfovibrio sp.
CTGGCAAGGGCTGCGCAGTCCCCCAGACCCCCTTTTTCAAAAAACTTTAATTTTTATATGATATAACTTATTGAATAACTATATGTGATAAACTTTAAATATTTCTTTTTCCATCAATAGGTGATTTTAACAAAGCCATTATTTTTTGCCAATCTGAAAAAATTTATATTTTTTCAGAAGATTTTTTGCCCAGTACAGCCCCGTACATACCTTCCAGCCACGGATGATCGTGCGGGGTTTGCCATTCCTTTTCCAGAACCAGATCGGGATTTTTATCCAGGATATCCCTGATAATCATCTCATTTTCATAAGGATTAAGGGTGCATGTGATATAGACAAGCTTATTATCCGCTTCCAGAAAACCGGTCAGGCTTTTCATAATTTCTTTTTGCAACCCTGATTGCTCTTGCCAGAAATCTGATTTTGTCACGTTGGAGCGAATATCAGGACGCCGTGCCAACACCCCAAGACCCGTGCAGGGAACATCCGCAATGATATGTCCTGGCCAGTTTTTTAAGGGAGGTCTGGCGGCGGAAGCCTGGATTACCTCTGGATTTTCCAAATTGAGACGCTTACAAAAAGGCTTGATATTTTTTAATCTGTGACGGGAAATATCGGACGCCAATGAGAGATCGACTCCCCGTTCAATAAGGGCCGCGCTTTTAATGCCCGAACCTGCGCAACAATCCCATACGGGCCCCTTCAACTCCGATAAACCAAGTTCTTCCATTATGAGCATGGATCCAGGCGACTGTAAACTCAATGCTCCTTCTTCTATCCAGTCTTGTGTTGACTTGTCCATTAATTTTTCCGGTAGCTGACCGGGTGGAAAAGCGTATCCGAATTTTCCTATTTTTACCTGCCCCTGGATATTTTCAAACTGTTTATTTAGTTCTGCCGAATTTTTATGAAGCGGATTAACTCTTATTCCTTGCCAGGGACGGCTTGCGCTTCTGGCCAAAAGCTTCAGGGTATCCTGTTTACCATATGAATTTAACCATAATCTGACCACGGATTCCGGGATTGAATAAAAAAGCGAATATGCTTTTATCTCATCACCGCTTCGTTCTATATACCAGTCAATATCATGGGGCTTTTTTTCCAATTTTTGAATATTTCGCAGTACTCCGTTTGCGACTTTTGCGAGTCCTGGACCAAAAGCTTTCTTGATTTCATTCACCGTCTCGTTTACTGCCGCATAAGGTGGTATCTTGTTCTGAAAGAGAAGGCTATAAAGACCCAGAGCTAAAAAAAGTCGCATTTGCGCAGGCAATTTTTCAGGTTTTTTCAGAAACTGGTTAATAATAAAATCAAGTTTGCTTTTTGTTCTCAAGTATCCGTAAATTAAATCGGAACATAATTGACGATCAAGCGTTTTCAAATCAGCCTGTTCAATATGCTTGTCAAAAGCTTCCTGAACCTTGGCGCCGGCTAAAGTTTTTTCTATAATCTTTACAGCAAGGCTTCTTGGAGACCAAACAGAAGAATTATTTTTCATGCGATTGCTTTCCAGAATGTTCGGCGGAAGTCAGCAGATGCTTAAGTATATTGCAAAGTTGTGTTTCAGAAACAACCGTATCCCTGCACGGCCCCAAGGGTCGCTCGTTGAGAACTCCATAAACGGGAATTGGGTAGCTATCCTGAATGCCAGAACTCAAATCTCTTTCACAGGCAATAGCCACAATATATTTTGGTCTGCATTCCACAATAATTCTACGCGCTACTGTGCCCCCTGTTGCAATCGCGATATGAAAACCATATTCGGAGGCAAGTTTCCGCAGAAAACCAATCTGGCATTTACCGCAATCCGCGCAATTATCTATGGAAAACTGCAACCTTCTTAAACAATGGCTATTCTGGATACAATGTGGCAAGAGCAAAAGTAATTTGTCAGGTTCCGCAGGTTTAAAATTGGTCATGACAAATTCATTATTAATTTTGATAAAAGAACGGCGAACCAGGTTTTTGTCTATTCCCAAAGGTTTTCCCATGATTTCCATAAGGGGAAGCAAAAGGCGGATAAGAACGTGACGAATCCAGTAAATTCCGGGCAAATAGCGTCCAGTATAGATATGAAAAACAAGAATTATGCATAACCAGGACAAAAGACATATTCCAGAAACGCCCACTCCGAGGCTTACATAGCGCAAATAACCGCCATCATGTAAAAACCAGGGAAGGATAAGAAGAAAAAGCAGGAAAAGACAAATAACTATGCATGTTACGCAGAGCATGCCAATAAAAATTCTTTTGCGGCCGCCTGCATAATAATCCGTCTGAAAAGAATTTATCATATTTTACTGATTGCCTGTCCGCAAATACCCTGACTGATTTTAATCTGGCCATTGGCAAAATCAGTTCCGCTCATGGCTTTTCTTCCTTGAGGCTTTAATTTTTCTATTTTATACCAGCGATCCTGACAAGCAATAAACAATCCTTTTGTATTTCTCATAATTGTTCCGGGTGGAACATCGCTTTCTTCCCCGGGTGTTCCACTTAAAACAGTTACCGGTATTTTTTCCTGAACAGACTGAATACTCAAATCTGTCTTTGCGCCAGGCCAGTAACTGACAGCCCTGACAAGTGCGTCGATTTCATCCGCTTTTTTTGTCCAGTCTATTTGGCCCTCATTTTTTTCCAGTTTTCTTGCGTAGCTTTTTTTACATTCATCTTGAGGAATTGGCTCAAACTTATTCTTTTCTATTTTATTTAGTGCCTCAAGCAAAAGGAGAGCCCCCGTATGGGAAAGCTCCTCTTCCAATGACTTATAATCCTTTCTTCCTATTTCCACTTCCTTTTGGACGTAAACCGGACCGGCATCAAGCTCGGTTACCATTTTCATAATGGAAACTCCGGTTTTGGCATCTTTTTCAGGATTTTCCATTATTGCCCTCTGAATGGGGGCGGCTCCCCGTAAGGCAGGTAAAAGAGAGGAATGGACATTTATTGGCGCCATTTTGGGAATATCCAAAACTTGTTGAGGCAGAATAAGTCCATAAGCGGCCACTACAAGATAATCAGGCTTTAATGAGGCAAGTTCTTTTACGGTTTCCTCTTTCTTAAAAGAGGAAGGCTGATAAAGAGGCAAATTATTATTCAGGGCAATTTTTTTTACTTCAGAAAAAGCGGTTTTCATGCCTCTGCCAGCCTTTTTATCTGGACGCGTATATATTGCGACTATTTCATAATTTTTAGAATCTATAAGGGTATTCAGAATATTGGCTGCGAAAGAGGGAGTTCCCATAAAAACTATTCGTCTTTTTGAGACTTCAGCCATTTTTTTACCTTTCCTTCATATATGCTTCGTTTCAAATGACTCAATTTATCAATAAATAATTTCCCATCCAGATGATCTGTTTCATGTTGAATAATTACGGCGGAAAGATCTTCCAAAACTTCATCTATCCTGTTGCCATCCAGATCCAGTCCCTCCAATCGCACTTTACTTGCCCTGGGGACGTCGCCCTTGTAATTCATGGGTACTGACAGGCATCCCTCCTGTTCGCTGATGATTTTATCTCCAAGCAACTCCAGAACGGGATTAATAACCACACGAGGGGCGCGTCCATTATCAGCCGCGCCAGGGTCCATGACCAGCATCCGGATATGTTTTCCAATTTGGGGAGCGGCAAGGCCTACTCCCTTCGCGTTATACATGGTTTCCAGCATATCTGAAGCCAATTGACGTAACTCGGGAGTTATCTCTTTTATTTCTTCGGAAACCTTTCTCAATCTGCTATCCGGATAAGATAGAATTTGTAAAATCATTGTTCCTGACCATCTTTTTCCGATTTTTTGTTTTCACGCAAACGCAAGCCCAATTCCCGCAACTGGGCGGAATCCACTTTCGCGGGAGCTTCTGTCATCAAATCGGCAGCTTTTTGAGTTTTGGGAAAAGCGATCACATCACGAATACTGGTGGCGTCTGCCAAAAGCATTACAAGCCTGTCCAATCCAAAAGCGATTCCGCCATGGGGAGGAGCGCCGTGCTCCAGGGCCTGAATAAAAAATCCAAACTGCTCCTGAGCTTTTTTGTCTTCAAAACCCAAAGCGCGAAACATTTCTCTTTGAACATCGGCGCTATGTATCCGAATGGAACCTCCCCCGACTTCATTGCCATTCAGAACCAAATCATAAGCGCGGGCAAACGTATTTTGCGGTTCGCTTACCATTTTTTCCAGATGTCCCTCTTTGGGCGCGGTAAAAGGATGATGACAGGCCACATATCTTTTTTCTTCTTCATTGTATTCAAAAAGTGGAAAATCTGTTACCCACAAAAAATTATATTTTTCTGATGGAATGAGGTTATTTTGTTTTGCCAGCTGAACCCGTAAATTTCCCAATGCCGCATTGACAACCGCAGGATCACCAGCCTGAAAAAATACGATATCGCCTGCTTTTAAATCCAGGGCTTTGGTCAAATTTTCCTTTTCGGTATCAGAAAGAAATTTTGCGATTGGAGATTGCCATTCATCTTCCCTGATTTTAATCCAGGCAAGGCCCTTGGCGCCATATATTTTTACAAATTCTGTTAAATCATCAATTTCTTTTCGGCTGATTTTTTCTCCACCGGGCAGTTTCAGGGCTTTAACCAGTTCAGCAGAACTAAAGAGCTTAAATCCGGAATTTTTTACAATATCCGTAACATTGTGCAATTCCAGACCAAAACGGGTGTCTGGCTTGTCCACTCCGTATTTATCCATGGCCTCCTGCCAGGTCATCTGCGGAAATGGTAATATTAACTCCATTCCCAGGACCTTTTTAAAAATACTGGACATCATGCCTTCAGCTATCTTTTGCACACCTTTTTCATTCACAAAACTCATTTCCAAATCTACCTGAGTAAATTCGGGCTGACGATCGGCGCGCAAATCTTCATCCCTGAAACAGCGGACAATCTGAAAATATCTATCTATTCCTCCCATCATGAGCAATTGTTTAAAAAGCTGGGGAGATTGAGGCAAGGCATAAAATTGTCCAGGATTAAGTCTGCTCGGGACCAAAAAATCTCTCGCCCCTTCAGGAGTGGATTTGGTCAAAACAGGGGTTTCAACTTCCATAAAACCCTGTTCGTCAAGATATTGCCGGATAGTCTGGGTTACCCTGTGGCGTAATTTAAGATTCGCCTGCATTTTTGGTCGGCGCAAATCCAGAAAACGCCATGCAAGACGCAAATTCTCACCAGCTTCGCAACGATCTTCTATGGGAAAAGGAGGAGTCTTGGCTGTATTTAGTAATTTCCAGTCATAAACCACAACCTCTATTTCGCCTGTGGCCATGTCCGTATTACGCATACCTTCCGGTCTTGGGCGAACCTTGCCTTTAATCGCCATTACATACTCGGAACGTAGAATATGCGCTCTATTATGGGCTTCAGGAGCAAGATCCGGACTAAAGACCACTTGAGTCAATCCTGCCTTATCCCTTAAATCAATAAAAATAAGACCTCCATGATCTCTCCTGTACTGTACCCAACCCATAAGGCAAACTTCCTTGCCATCATCAGAGAGATTAAGCTGTCCACAATTATTCGTCCTTTCCCAGGAAGCCAGATCTGTTATTTGCTGCCGGCTTTTCTGCAAATCAGGAATTTGTTCGCTCATAATCAAAATCCATCTTCGAGTTTACGCTTTATTTGTTATTGTCAAGCCATAATGGTATGGGGATTATCTGGGCCAAGGACTTCCTGAACCAGGATATCGGCCAGCAAATTTTGGGGAACAATTTTTTGCTCCCCATCATCCATATTTTTTATTGTTATCGTATTTTCCACTGCTTCATCAGAACCCAGAATAAGGCAGTATCTGGCTCTTGATTTTGAAGCCTGACGGAACAGACTTTTAAAACTGCCGTCCGAATAGTTCATTTCTCCAGACAGACCGAGTTTGCGCAATTTTTCAGCCAGGACAAATGCCTGTTCCCTTTCCTGGATTCTGGTTGTAAGCATAAAAAAGACAGGTCTGGGAAGACTTGGATCAGGCATAAGCAAGGCAAGTCTTTCCATACCACATGCAAACCCGACTCCTGGAATATCCAAGCCTCCAAGAGCCTTAACCAGACCGTCATATCTACCGCCGCCTGCCACCGCTGTTTGAGACCCTATCTGATCGCTTACCACCTCAAAGGTTGTGCGGTTATAATAGTCAAGACCCCGTACGAGATGATTATCAATTTCAAATGCGATATTTTCTTTTTTTAATAATTCAAGAACAGTATCAAAATGTCTGCCGCAATCATCACATATATAATCCCTGAAGGCAGGAGCCTGGACAAGTTTTTCCTTACATTCAGGATTTTTACAATCAAGAACCCGAAGCGGATTATTTTGTATTCTGATCCGGCAATCATCACAAAAGTCTTCCTGCCCATAAGACAAAAAAAATTCCTGCAGCTTTTCAAGATAAATTTTACGGCAGGAAGAGCAGCCCAGAGAATTAATTTTAAGTTTTAAATCCTTAATATTGAGCGCGTCCAGAAACTCCATTAACATACATATAAGCGCCACGTCAGCATAGGGGCTGTCTGTTCCCAGACATTCGCAATTAATTTGATGAAACTGACGCATCCGGCCTTTTTGTGGCCTTTCATGTCTGAACATTGGGCCCATGGTATAAAATTTTCCCATGGATCGTTCCCTGATCAGATCTTCTTCTATAATGGCGCGCAACACTCCGGCAGTGGCTTCTGGTCTTAACGTCATGGATCTGTCCTTGCTATCCATAAAGGTAAACATTTCCTTCTGGACAACATCGGTAGAATCTCCAATGGACCTTTTAAACAGGGAAGTATTTTCCAAAATGGGCGTGCGCAATTCTTCAAACATATAGAGACCAAAAATCTTTCTGGCCTCTGTCTCCATCAGGGTAAATTTGGCCCCTTCTTCTTCATATAGATCAGAAAAACCCTTAAGACGTTTAAATAGTCCGTTCATACAACCTCTAAATCACTTAATCTGGCAGGTTCAGGGCAGGTTATCCGGGATGTCTCCATATTAAATTTACCGCAATTGTGGCATGATACCGCATAATCTCCATTAAAACACGCAAGACAATACTGATCCGAGTGCATAACGGAACGTAACAGACCATCAATACTTAAATAATGAAGGGAATCCGCGTTTAACCGCCGTCTTATCTCTTCTTCAGGATATTTTGCGGCAATCAATTCCCCCTTAAAAGAAAAATCCACTCCATAATGACAGGGAAATTTAACAGGAGGACTGGAAATTCTTATATGGACTTCCTTTGCTCCAAGCTCTCTCAATTTCTTGACCCGCGTGATCATGGTAGTGCCGCGAACTATGGAATCATCAATAATGCAAATTTTTTTTCCTTCAATCATCTCCCTGACCGGATTGATTTTTACCCTGACTCCAAAGTCGCGCATACTTTGAGTAGGCTGGATAAAAGTTCGTCCTACATAATGATTCCTTATCATGGCATGTTCATAGGGCAATTCGGCGCATTGGGCAAACCCTAAGGCAGGATAGATCCCCGAATCAGGAAAAGGCATTATAAAATCCGCGTCAGGAGTCGATTCTAAAGCCAGCTGATATCCCATTTGCTTGCGACAGACATAAACTTGTTCATTAAATACATATGAGTCCGGCCTGGCAAAATATACAAGTTCAAATATGCATTGCCTTGTTTTATCAGGCAAAGAATCAGAAAGTTTGAAACTTTTTTCTCCCTCCTGGTTTACCACTATCATTTCGCCAGGTTTCAGGGATCTTATATAAGTTGCCTCGAGAAGATCAAAGGCGCAAGTTTCAGAGGCAAACACTGCGGAATCATCCAGTTTGCCCAGGGCAAGCGGATGAAATCCATAGGGATCCCGCACCGCGATAAGAGTATCGCCACACATGATCATAAAACAGTAAGCGCCCTTTAGCTGACTTGCCGCTTCCCTTACGGCTTCTGGCAACGGGGCATGCCGCAAGGCGCGCGCCAGCAAATGCATAAAAACTTCGCTGTCATTGCCAGTTGAGAAGATTGCTCCCTTTTTTTCCAGCTCCTCCCTCAATTCCGAGGCGTTCACTATATTTCCATTGTGCGAAATGGCTATATCCTGACCCTGATAATGAGCTATTAGGGGTTGGGCATTTCTTATTGTACTCTTTCCAGAAGTGGAATAACGCACATGCCCTATGGCAGTTTTACCAGGTAGACTATTTAATATATCTTCTGAAAAAACATCGGGTACCAGTCCCATGCCTTTATAATCATGAATTATGCCATCGTCCAAAGTGGCAATACCCGCGCTTTCCTGACCCCTGTGCTGCTGGGCGTATAGACCAAAGTAAGTTAATTTCGACGCGTCTTTATGATTATAAATTCCAAAAATACCACACTCGTGAGGAATCATTTGTCTTCTTTCTTTTTTACGTTATTTTTTTGAAGATGGCGTATTCGGTTATCAATAACCGCGGGATTGGGATAACTGTCTCTTACCGCTTCAAACTGCTCCAACGCCTCTTTCTTATGCCCCATTTGTTCAAGCGCGTCTCCGCGCAAATATCCGGCTAATCCATAAACAGTCTGGTTTGGTTCAGAATCAAAAATCTGCTGGCAAAGATCCGCCACTTCCTGCCAGCGTTCTCTTGCCATATTTTCATCTGCCAAATCAAGCAGGCACATTATTTTATCATGATCGGGCAAAGGCAGGGCAAGGCATTGCTGCAAAGTTTCTTCGCCAGCATCAAAATGCCTTTGGCCAAATTGCATGGCTGCCAATTTACGATAGCCTTCAACCCTTTCCGCGTCATCCAACTCGCCAAGATCAACATACGCGCTCCATGCGTTGGCCGCCTGATTATAATGGAGCAATAATTCATTAAATTTACCTATTTGATATAAAATAAAAGGCAGTCTGGACTGATCATTTTCAAATTCATCCAGCATGGTGTTCAAAAACTCCAGACTTACCCTGGGCTCCTGGTTATTCGCGTTTACCGTTTTGAGTAAAAGAATCCAGGCTTCCCAACGTTTATCGGCATCCTTTTCCTCACGCAAATAACGCTCAAGAAGACGTTCGGTCAAGGGAAGCTTTCTTTCCATATAAGCCTTGTTCGCGGCTTCCAGATCATCCTCGCTTAATTCTTCAAGCGTGCAGCCAAAAAGAGCGGGAATCAGCAAAAAAAGCAAAACAAGGCTAATTCTGATCATCATCTGAATCGGGAGAAGAATTCTTTTCAGCCTCTGATGAAGAATTTGGGGCAGGCAAGTCCAAATTGTCCGCGGCGGACAATAGATTTCCCTGTTTTTCATTTTCTGCCTGATTACCCGAATTATACGCCATGGCATCATGTACGGTATCAAAACCGGCCACTTTTATACCATCATCCATTCTGACAATTATTACGCCAGAAGTGGCCCTGCCCTTGCTTCCTATTTCATCAACGCCTACGCGAACCACCTTGTTGGCCGTAGTAAGTATAACCAGACTGTCTGTATCACAAACTGGTCTTGCACCTACCACAGGGCCAGTTTTTGCCGTAACCTTGAAATTAATGATTCCTTTTCCGCCCCTGGTTTGCAAACGGTATAAATCGGCTTTACTTCTTTTACCATAGCCATTGGCCGATACTGACATGATCTTCGTTGTCTGATCGGAAGCTTTTAAAACAACCGCCGCAACCACAGTATCCTGCCTGCGCAAGGCTATTCCTTTTACTCCCGCGGCGCTGCGTCCCATATTGCGAATATCTTCGGAAGAAAAACGGATAGCAAAACCATCCGCTGTCACCAGAACCACATCATCATCATTTTTAATGGGACGTACGACTACAAGTTCATCATCATCCTTAAGACCGACAGCCATAATTCCTGTTTTTCGGCTTTTAGCATAAAGGGAAGCAAGACTGCGCTTGACCATTCCATTGCGGGTGACAAAGAGAAGCGAATTATCTTCAGAAAATTCTCTTAACGTCAATACTGTGGTTACCCATTCTTCTTCTTCAAGGGGAAGCAAATTATTTATATGGACGCCTTTGGCAGTGCGGCTTCCTTCGGGAACCTGATGCACACGCAACTGATGCATTCTTCCCTTATTGGTAAATAAACAAAGATATTGATGATTGGACGTGGTCAGAAATTCCTGTACGTTGTCATCCTCCACGGTTTGCACCGCGGCCACTCCCTTGCCTCCACGCTTCTGCTGCTGATAATTTTCCAGATTGGTGCGCTTCATATATCCACGTCTGGAAAGGGTAATGACAACTTCATCATCAGGTATAAGATCTTCAAGATCTATTCCTTCAGGGTTTTCGCTGATTATTTCTGTTTTTCTGGGAGTCGCGAAAGTATTTTTGAGTTCCCTGATCTCCCTTTTTATTTCCTTTCTCAGGATTGTCCTGTTTTCAAGGATTGATTTATAAAAGTCTATCTTTTTAACCAATTCTTCATATTCAGCAAGAAGTTCATCTCTTTGCAATCCGGTAAGACGTTGCAAGCGCATATCAAGAATCGCCCTGGCCTGCGCTTCTGAAAGATCAAAATTGCTTATAAGACCCTGTTTGGCATCTTCAGGAGTACTTGAAGCCCGAATGAGGGCAATAACAGCGTCAATATTATCAATAGCAATTTTTAACCCTTCAATTATATGAGCCCTGTCTTGCGCTTTTTCCAAATCAAAACGCGTACGCCTTATAATAACTTCCCGGCGATGATCCAGAAAGCAGGTCAGGGCGCTTTTCAGATTTAAAAGAGTTGGCCTGTTATCTACTACCGCAAGCATGTTTATGCCAAAACTTGTTTCCAAAGGCGTATATTTATATAGGGAATTTATAACTATATCGGGAATCACACCTTTTTTAAGATCAGCCACAATTCTGATACCCTTGCGATCAGACTCATCGCGTAAATCGGAAATTCCATCAATACGACGTTCATTTACCAGCGAAGCTATTTTCTCCACAAGGGCAGATTTGTTTAATCCAAAAGGAATTTCAGTAATTACAATGGATTGCAGACTTTTTTTTCTCTCTTCCAGCTGTATCCTGCCCCTTATTTTAACAGTTCCCCTGCCTGTCCTGTAAGCTTCCGCAATCCCCTTGCCTCCGTATATAAAACCGGCGGTCGGAAAATCGGGACCTTTAACATGTTCCATAAGAGATTCAACTGAAACATCGGGATTATCCAGGATTGCCAAAAGGGCGTCGCATAATTCGCCAAGATTATGAGGAGGTATATTTGTAGCCATCCCTACGGCAATTCCTGAAGAGCCATTCAGAAGCAAATTGGGAACTTTGGTAGGCATTACCGCGGGTTCGGCCAAAGTATTGTCATAATTTGGACGGAAATCAACAGTATTCTTATCCAGATCTGATAAAAATTCCTGGGCCAGACGCGACATGCG
>CAYNKM010000023.1:0-10985 GCA_964397795.1 uncultured Desulfovibrio sp.
TGTCCCCGCGATAATTCATTTTTCATGCAATGAATTTATGTTATATCTTAAGTGATTTTTCTATGGAAATATAAAAAGTTTTGAGATAATTTTTAAAAAAAGCGTTGGTCAGCTTTCTGATATTAAGCCAGTCCTTTTAGAATATTCGCGGAAAAATCCGGTAATTTGCCGGAGTTATATGTGATTTGTCCTTACATTCATGCAATTTTCTTTTTCAAAAGGAGTGAATATGGATAAAAACATGTACATTTTGGCTTTGGATCAGGGCACGACAAGTTCGCGGGCAATTGTGTTTGACAAAAATGGCAATGTCTGTTCGACAGCCCAGCGGGAATTTCCCCAGATCTTTCCCCAACCTGGCTGGGTTGAGCATGATCCGAATAAAATCTGGTCATCTCAGGCCGCGGTTGCCGCGGAAGCCATTACCGCGATGGATATCAACGGTCTGAATCTTGCCGGAATCGGATTAACAAATCAGCGTGAAACAACGATTGTCTGGGACAGGCAGACGGAAGAGCCAATCTATAACGCCATTGTCTGGCAGGATCGCCGTACGGCGGAATATTGCGACAAATTGCGGGAAGAAGGCTATGTGGAAGAAATCAGGGCAAAAACTGGCCTTATTCTGGATGCCTACTTTAGCGCGACAAAAATCCGCTGGATACTCGATAATGTCCCTGGCGCCCGCACACGCGCCCAGCAGGGGCAATTAATGTTCGGCACGGTTGACACCTGGCTCGTATGGCGTCTGACAAGGGGAGAAGTGCATGTCACGGATGTCTCCAATGCTTCCCGTACGATGCTTTTTAATATTCATACCCTTCAATGGGATGAGGATCTTTTAAGACTATTTGACATTCCCTTGAGCATGATGCCGGAAGTCAAGGCCTCCAGCGAGGTTTATGGCCACACCAAAACCACCCTTTTTGCCCATAAGGTGGCCATTTCCGGAATGGCGGGCGATCAGCAGGCGGCGCTGTTTGGCCAGATGTGCATTGAGCCAGGATCGGTAAAAAATACATATGGAACCGGTTGCTTCCTGTTAATGAACAGCGGAAACAAACCCGTTGATTCCAAAAACCAGCTGCTGACCACAATTGCCTGGAAAATCGGCAATGATGTCACATATGCCCTGGAAGGATCAATCTTTGTCGGAGGTTCCGTTGTCCAGTGGCTGCGCGACCAGATTAAATGTATAACCTGCGCCGAAGATATTGAAGCCCTTGCATTGGAAGTTCCAAATTCGGATGGCGTCTATTTTGTCCCTGCCCTTACCGGTTTGGGCGCCCCCTACTGGGATCCCTACGCCAGGGGCGTTATTTCGGGAATTACCCGCGGAACAAATATCTCTCATGTAGCCCGCGCCGCTCTGGAGGGCATCGCCTATCAGACTTACGATATTGTCAAGGCAATGGAGAAGGATGCGGGAATAAAACTGGCCAACCTGAAAGTGGATGGCGGAGCGTCACGGAATAATCTGCTTATGCAGTTCCAGAGCGATATACTTGGGTGCGATGTCCTGCGTCCAAAGGTGACTGAAACCACCGCCCTTGGCGCCGCCTATCTGGCCGGGCTTGCCGTGGGTTATTGGGGAAGTATTTCTGAAATCCAGTCACAATGGCAGGTGGAGAGGCAATTCACTCCTTCCCAGGACAAGGAACAGGTGACAAAGGAACTGGAAGGCTGGCATAACGCCGTACACGCGGTTCTGGTACAATATCCGAAATAGGGAGACAGGTATGGGCAGTCTGTTTTTTCAATGTGTAATGGAAGGGATAGGCACATTTATTCTTATTCTGCTGGGATGTGGGGTTGTCGCCTGCGTCTGTCTTACCAAATCCAAGGGATCCGGGGGAGGCTGGATAGTTATAACCCTGGCCTGGGGTCTGGCGGTAATGTGCGGTGTTCTGGTTGCCGGACCCTATACCGGAGCGCATCTTAATCCCGCTGTAAGCATAGGTCTGGCCGTAGCCGGCGTCTTTCCATGGGGATCGGTCGTCCCCTATATCATAGCGCAGATGGTTGGGGCAATCCTGGGCGGTCTTTGCGTGTATGTATTTTATAAAGATCATTTTGATGAGACAGAAGATAAGGACGCCAAGCTGGCGGTATTTTGCACGATTCCAGCCATCCGGAATTATCGCCGCAATCTGGCGTGTGAAATTATAGCCACTTTCGTTCTTGTCTTTATTATTCTTTTCCTCGGCGAAAGTGGAAACGCCGCCAGCGTGACCCGGGCGGACCAGACCAGGGAACTGATCGGCCTGGGCAGTATAGGCGCCATTCCTGTCGCCTTCCTGATTGTTGTTATTGGCATGAGCCTTGGCGGAACTACCGGTTATGCGATCAACCCCGCCCGCGATATGGGTCCCCGTATTGCCCATGCCCTGGCGCCGATCAAGGACAAGCGCGATAATGACTGGAATTACAGCTGGGTTCCCATTGTCGGACCGGTTATTGGCTCAATTACGGCCGCCGTCATGTATATGATTATAAAGCAGCTTATGTGAAAACTTCTGGCATCTGACTAATAAATATCGCGGAGCCGCTTTTTGCGGCTCTGTTTTTATTTAATATTATTAAGTTCTCAAAACTTCATAATTGCAAAGGATGTAAAAAAGGGTAAAAATGCCTTTTTACAAACATGGGTCTGGTTAAAATAATTTGGAACAAGCTTGGGGAAATTATTTTCCCGGGACAGGCGTCTTATATATGTTTGGTGAAAATGATTACAAGGAGAGTTTATGCCTACGCCAATTCTGGAAAAAGAGGTATTAATTCCGCACAAGACCAGCAAGATGGTCTTAAAAGCGCCGGAAATTGCCAAAAAGGCAAAACCGGGCCATTTTGTCATGCTCCGCATGGATCCCGCGGGGGAACGCATCCCCCTTACCATTGCGGACGCCAATCCTGACAAGGGCGAAATAACAATCGTTTATCTTGTTCTGGGAAAAAGCACCGCGTTGCTTGAGGAATTAAATGAGGGGGATGAGATTCTTGATGTCTGCGGCCCTCTTGGCAAGGCTACCAAAATTGAGGAAAAGGGCACCGTGATTTGCGTGGGCGGCGGAACAGGCATTGCCGCCATGCACCATATCGCCAAGGGACATGCCAGGGCCGGAAACAAGGTGATCGCGATTATCGGCGCGAGAAGCAAGGATCTATTGCTTTTTGAAGATGAGCTTAAATCCTTTGCCGATGAACTTTATGTTTGTACGGATGATGGAAGTTACGGTCGCCAGGGTCTTGTCACGGATTTATTAAAGGAACTTCTGGAAAAGGACAAATCTGTGGGCGAGGTTGTGGCCGTTGGTCCTGTTCCCATGATGGATGCTGTCGCAAAAACCACATTGCCCTTTAATACTCCAACCACGGTAAGTCTCAATCCCATTATGGTTGACGGCATAGGAATGTGTGGCGCCTGTCGCGTCAGTGTGGATGGCCAGACCAAATTTGCCTGCGTGGATGGTCCGGAATTTGACGGCCATAAAGTTGACTTTGCCGAACTGCGCCGCCGTCTGGGGGCCTTCAAGAAAGAAGAAGAATTATCATATTCCAGATACAGGGAGGGTGGGAAACATGGAAACTAAAAAACCCCGTAAGTCCGTAGCAGAGCGGGTGGCCATGCCTTGTCAGCCGCCAAAGGAACGCGCCCATAACTTCAGGGAAGTTGCCCTGGGGTATGACGGCGAAATGGCTATGAAGGAAGCCTCCCGCTGTTTGCAATGCAAAAACCCCAAATGCGTTTCCGGCTGTCCTGTTGAAGTTCCTATCAAGGATTTTATAAAAAAAGTGGCGGAGGGCGATTTGGCCGGCGCATATGAGGTTATTCATACCACCAACAGTCTTCCCGCTGTATGCGGCAGGGTTTGTCCGCAAGAGCATCAGTGCGAGGGTAAATGTGTTCTCAACGCAAAAGGACAGCCTATCGCCATAGGCCGTCTGGAACGTTTTGTCGCTGATAGCCATCTTGAAAATTCCGAGGCTGCTCCTTCGGGGAAGATGGGAGCTTGTGAATTGCCAAAAAATGCCAAAAAGGTAGCCTGTATTGGATCTGGCCCGAGTTCCCTGACCTGCGCAGGCTATTGCGCTTCCGAAGGTCTGAAAGTGGATGTTTACGAAGCCCTGCATGAGGCGGGCGGCGTGCTTATCTATGGCATTCCTTCTTTCCGTTTGCCGAAAAACGTGGTCGCCGCTGAAATTCAGGGCTTGAGGGAAATGGGAGTGGATTTTAAATTAAATCATGTAGGCGGACGCACCATTGAAATCCCGGAACTGCTCAAGGATTATGACGCGGTCTTTATCGGGGTTGGCGCCGGACTGCCCATTTTTCTGGGTGTCCCTGGAGAAAACCTGATCGGCGTTTTTTCCGCCAATGAATATCTGACACGCGTCAATCTCGGCCGCGCCTATAATTTCCCGTTACAGGATACTCCGTCGTTTCCCGGCAAGCATGTCACCGTTTTTGGCGCGGGCAATGTGGCAATGGATGCCGCCAGGACAGCGTTGAGAATGGGAGCGGAAACCGTGCATATTGTTTATCGCAGAACCCGCGATGAAATGCCCGCCAGAAAGGAAGAAATAGAACATGCGGAGGAGGAGGGCGTTCAATTTGCCATGCTTTCCGCGCCCGTGCGTTTTAATGGCAATGACAAGATAGAACTGGAATCTGTGACCTTGCAGAAAATGCGGCTGGGCGAACCTGACGCTTCCGGAAGACGCCGACCTGTGCCGATTGAAGGCGAGGTTTATGACTTGCCTACGGATTTGGCTATTGTCGCTTTGGGGACCCGCTCAAATCCCATCCTTCTTCACGCAACTCCCGAATTGAAACTCAATAAGTGGGGCTATATTGAAGCTGATGAGGAAACCGGAGAGACATCAATGCCCAACGTTTTTGCCGGCGGTGATATTGTAACCGGAGCGGCGACGGTAATTCTGGCAATGGGCGCGGGCCGAAAGGCGGGACGGGAAATTGTAAGGCGTCTTAAGTCATAAAATCAGGCCGTATTTCATTCGATGTGTAAAAAATGGGTTGACGTGTCCCTCAACCCATTTTTATTTTCCCTTAAGGAAATTCCAATGATAAGTGCAGATCTACATCTTCATACGTCCTATTCCCACGGGCTCAACAGTCCCTTTGAGATGCACAAGTCCGCCGAGGAAAAAGGCCTTGGATTAATTGGTTTTACGGAACATTCGCCAAGGCCGCTGGGATATGACTATACCCGCGAGTACAGGGATCATCTGACCGCGCATTTTCCAGATTATATAAGGGAAGTCAGTCTGCTGAGAGACAATTGCGCCAGCTCCTGCAAAGTTTTGCTTGGTCTGGAAATGGACTGGCTTCCGGATGAATCGGATTTTGTGAGGGAAGCCTGTTTTGCCCATGATTACGATTATATTATAGGAAGCGTCCATTTTCTGAAACACTGGGGTTTTGACGATCAGGCGGATTTATGGAGGGAGGCCAGCAAGATACAAATTTTTTTATGGTACGAGGAATATTTTCAACACTGGCTTTCGATGATTCAGTCAGGCCTTTTTCAGATCGCGGCCCATCCGGATTTAATCAAGATTTATTCGGTAAATTATTTCCATGACTGGATTGAACAGCCTCAATCGCGGGATCTTGTCTATTCATGTCTGAAAGCATTGAAAGCGTCTGAAATGGCGATGGAAATTTCTTCCGCCGGTATGCGCAAGGCCTGTCGCGAGTTTTATCCCTGTCCCCAAATTATGCGAATGGCAGAAAAACTGGGTCTGAACATAAGTCTCGCTTCGGATGCGCATAATATAAATGATATCGCGTCTTTTTTCCCGGAGCTGGCGGCCTATGCCAGAAAATTCGGCTTTGACAGGCAGATTGTTTACAATCATGGTCAAATTGATTTTCTCCCCTTTTAATTATGTCTGATCCCTTATTTGATATACGCGACGCCAGCGTATTTATTCCAGGCCACAAAGAAAGGCGACTGGTCTTGAAAAATATAACCTGGAGTCTTTGCAAGGGGGAACATTGCGCGATTCTTGGTCCCAACGGGGCGGGCAAGTCATCCCTGCTCAAACTGATTCATGGTGATTTATGGCCCTGTGGCGGTTGGATAAACTGGTTTGACTGGCAGGGAAACAGGGAGGATTCGCGCATTGCGGCCAGGGAATTGACGGCTATTATTTCACCTGAAGATCAGGAAAAATTGCAGAGATCGCCATGGCCGCATACGGTGGCCAGTTTTCTTGAAAAGGAAGGCCCAGGAACCATATTTTCTGAAAAAATTACTGAAATCCTTGAAGAAAGTGGCTTATTGAGCAGGATGGACGATCCTTTGCCAAGCTTGTCACAGGGTAGATTGCGCCTTCTGATGCTTTTGAAAGCGCTGCTTGCCAGGCCCAGGGTTTTGCTTCTTGACGAATTTTCCGACAGTCTTGATCCTCACAGCCGCAAGCTTGCCTATGATCTTTTGGATCTGGCGTGTAACGATATCACCATGATCTTTACCAGCCATCGGCCCCTGAATTTGCCCGACTGGTGCGAAAAACGACTTTATTTAAATAACGGCAAACAGGAAGGGGAAAAGGCCAGAATTCTTCCCCAACCAACCGTCCATCTTGTCGGGAATATAAAATCTTCCGAACCTTTATTTGCAATATCCAACGCGACTGTCTATATTAATCGCCATAAGATACTGAAAAATCTTGATTGGCAGGTAATGCTTGGCGAGCATTGGCGCGTATCGGGAGACAATGGCTCGGGTAAATCAACCCTCCTCCGTCTTCTGGCTGGAGATGAGTTCGCTTCCAGTGACGGAGAGATTAAACGCTGGAATCCCGTATGCGGGAGATGGATGAATCGCCTGGAGGAAGTCAGAAAGCGTGTTATGCTGGTGTCGGATCTATCGCAGGTTTTAAATAATTATCCTCTGACTTCATATGAGCTTCTATGTACCGCCTTTGACAACACGACAGGACTGCACAGGGAAATCACCAGGGAAGAAAAAGGGAAGGCGCTTGCCATATTGCGGGACTTTTTTCCTGAAATGGAAGTCGGCGAATTGGCCTCAACAGATATAAGACGTCTTTCCACAGGACAGATTAGAAGATTGTATCTGGCGCGCGCGATGCTGGCCAATCCTTCCGCGCTGCTTCTTGACGAGCCTTTAAATGGACTTGATAATGCTGGCAGGGAGCATTTTTTAAATTCATTGTATAAATTGGTCTCCAAAAACAAAAACAAGTTGTCAGTAATCATGGTGTCTCATTATGACGAAGACGAGCCTGGTTTTATAAGCCATCATGCCAGACTTGAAAACGGCAGACTGAATATCATTGATTGACAGACAAGGCCGGAGGGGAGAAGTCCATGGAATTATTACCAATAAAAAGGGCTATTATCAGCGTTACGGATAAGGGCGGCATTGTGGACTTTGCGCGATTTCTGACTGCAAATGGCGTGGAGATAATTTCTACGGGCGGAACAAAAAAAGTTCTCGAGGATGCTGGCATTCCTGTTACCGCCGTAAGCGAAGTCACGGGTTTTCCGGAGATTCTGGACGGTCGGGTAAAAACGCTGCATCCCAGAATTCACGCGGGAATCCTTGCCCGAAAGGATAATCCGGATCATTTATCGACCCTGGCTGATTTGGAGATTAAGCCATTTGACCTGGTATGCGTCAATTTATATGATTTTTCTTCCGCAATCCAGAGGAATCCCGATCTGGATGAGGCTGTGGAAAATATTGATATTGGCGGTCCCTGCATGTTAAGGGCGGCTGCCAAAAATTTCCACAGTGTTCTTGTTCTTCCCTCTCCAGATCTTTATGAGGCGGCAAAGGAGGAGCTGGAGAAGAATGGCATGAAAATCTCCCTGGAGTTTCGCCAGCATATGGCTGCCGCCGCTTTTGCCGATGTTTCGCGTTATGACGCTCTTATTTCTTCCTATTTAAGACCATAGGAGAAGCTTATTCCATCCCCTCAAGGCAATTTGCAAGGCTTGAAACCAGGACAGATATCCGCCCTTGAACGTCTTTACAAGCGGCGCTTCCCGTCAGATTCCAGCTATACCGCCGAGCAGGCGAGGGAACTTGCCCTGCTTTCCCGCGCGATAGGCAGACAGATTGGTCTGCTTATTGATCGGAAAGGCAAGGTCTTTCTGGTTATCTCCGGACAGTCATCCTCAATATTTATTCCCGAATTGCCCCAAGTTCCCCAGAAAAGCCACAGACTGCGCGGTTTGCGTCTTCTGCATACTCATCTGGGTAAAGAATTATTGAGTCAGGAAGATTTGATGGATCTTCTGTTTCTGCGTCTGGACGCGATGCAGGCAATCACGGTCAATGAAGATGGCGAGCCTGAAAATCTTCAGACCGCCTGGCTTTTACCGCCCAGGCAGTCTGAAGATAGAAATTCCAGGGAAGCCTACCATATTGACTCTCCCAAAATATGGCATAACGCCCAATATGACTTTGAAGCGATCCGGAACGCCTTTGAGAAAAATTCTGGGCAGGATCTCAAAAATTCCGAATCCGGGGGCGAAAGGGCCTTTTTAGTTTCTGTGTCAACCCAGTCGCAGATCATTCAGGAACATAATCTGGATGAGCTGGAAAAACTGGCTGAAACAGCTGGGCTTATGCCGAGTGGACGCCTTTGTCAAAGAGTCAGGGATATTAATCCCGGGTTTATTATGGGGAGAGGCAAGCTTGCCGAACTTGAGGTCGAAGCCCTGCGCGCGGGCGCGGATGTCCTGATTTTTGACGGGGAGCTTTCGCCTTCTCAACTCAACAACCTTGCCGATCTGACTGAGCGGAAAGTTCTGGACAGGACGCAGCTGATTCTGGATATTTTTGCCCAGCATGCCGTCTCCCGCGAAGGCAAGCTTCAGGTGGAGCTTGCCCAGCTTGCTTATTCCCTGCCCAGACTGACGGGCAAAAACAGGGCTCTTGACAGGTTGATGGGAGGTATAGGGGGGAGAGGGCCTGGAGAAAGCCGGCTGGAAATGGACAGACGCAAAAGCCGGGAACGGGTCGCCTTTTTGAAAAAGGAACTGGAAAAATTGCGCAGTCAGCGATCCCTTGTCAGAAACCGGCGCATAAGGAATGGCATTCCTGTGGCGGCGCTTATAGGATATACCAATGCGGGAAAGTCCACGCTTCTCAATACGCTTACCGCCTCAAATGTGGTGGCGGCAAACCGGCTTTTTGCCACTCTTGATCCGACTACGCGGCGTTTGCGCTTTCCCAAAGAGCGGGAAATAACCCTGGCCGACACTGTGGGTTTTATTCGCAATTTGCCCAATGAACTGAAGGAGGCCTTTCAGGCTACGCTGGAGGAGCTTTACTGCGCAGATCTGCTTTTGCATGTGGCGGACGCCAGCCATGAAGATTTGAATCAGCAAATTGAAGCAGTGGAAACAATATTACTGGAACTTGGTTTGGCGGAAAAACCCCGGCTTCTTTTATTGAATAAAAGTGATCGGCTGGATTCTGAAGCGCGTCTTGTGCTAAAGGCCACCTATCCCAATGCCATTTTTATTTCAGGCAAAAACGCCCAGGGCCTGAATATCCTCATGGAAAGACTGGAGCAGGAACTTTTCATGAATAAAAGCGCGATTTTCCCTGAAAAATCAGGAATTTAAATGAATTATAAACGATTCAGATAAAAAATATAAATATTGATATCCTCATATTTTCCCTTCTTATTTCTGAATCCTCCTTCTATGCTGCCTATCTTTTCAAATCCAAGCCTTTGATACAGGCGGTTGGCCGGCTCATTATCCTTAACCACGGCATTAAATTGAAGGGACTTGAAATTCAGACTTCTGGCGGTCTCCAAACTATGCCGGACAAGCGCTTCGCCAAGGCCCTTCCCTCTTTCTTGTGCCGACACAGCATAACTCGCGTTTGCTATATGGGAGCAACGCCCGATATTGTTGGGATGCAAGATATAAAGACCTTTAATGGTTTTACCGTCTTTCAGAACGCCGCAATAGCTTTGGCTGCCAAAAAATTCCCTGGCTGTCTGAATATCCAGTTCTTCCTCCTGCGGAAAGGCGTTTCCTTCCCTGACAACCTCATTCCATACGCGAATCATCTCGGGAAGATCTTCCTGCTTCCATTCTTCTATTATTATGTCCATGATTTTTTAATGATCGCTTCCCTGCTTATGTCAAGTTTTTTTGGCATTTTACTTATTCCTTCAATTCTTGCCATTATGATAAATTTTATTTATTTTTATATATTGAGGCAGAAATTGATATAATTTCATAAGGAATTGTAAAATGATTACCCCTATTGACGCAATTTGTATGCAGATTATTGACGCTGAAAAAAGAGTTGACGAGGCGCATTATCATCTTGCGGATCCTCCAAGCCCGCATCCGCGTTCTCCTCTTGAAGAAGCCGCTTTCCATATAGTTTCAAGAGAGATTTCCTATAATCAGATAGGTTTTGATTATTATGCGAATACAATAACCTACAGGATCTAGAACATCCGCTACGGCTGACGCCAAAAATAATTAAACTCAAGCAGCAGAAAATGGAAACACCCGAAGCAATAATCGCCAAAGGCGTTCGCGTCCACAATCTCCGTAATCTGGATTTTACGATACCCCTGAATAAAATTGTCGCTATTGCGGGGGTGTCCGGCTCCGGCAAATCATCGCTGGCGATAGGAGCGTTATATGCCGAAGGTTCCAGGCGATATCTGGAGGCCATGTCCGCATATACAAGAAGAAGACTGACGCAGGCTCAAAGAGCTGATATTGATGAGGTTTTATATGTGCCCGCAAGCCTGGCTCTTCGCCAGAGACCCGGCGTTCCCGATATCCGCAGCACTTTTGGCACCGCGACCGAATTATTAAATAGCCTGCGCCTGATGTATTCGCGGCTGGCAAGCCACCGCTGTCCAAATGGCCACTATGTCGAGCCTACCCTGAATGTAGCGGCGGACAGGGAAATTGAATGTCCCGTGTGTAATGCCCATTTCTATGG
>CAYNKM010000024.1:0-10736 GCA_964397795.1 uncultured Desulfovibrio sp.
CTTACGCCCAGAAGAATAAGTCCATTTGCCAAAACCTGTCCGGTGGCGCGCAACAAGGCCAGGCGCGCCAGACACACGTTATTGTCCGCGCCCAGAACGGGGTATTTGGCATAATAGGAGTGAAGTTTTCCGGCCAGTTCCATCAGATATCCGCTTAAAAAATGCGGAGCCAGATTTTGGGCGGCCGCGGCAATGACATCCTCAAAAGAGGCGAGTTTGCGCATTAAGGCCAGATCTTCCGTTTCGTTCAGCATTTCCAGGGTTTTTTTATCAGTAACTTCCGGCAGGCTGATTTCCCTTTCCAAAGCCCTGCGTAAAAGGGCCTGAACCCTGGCATGAGCATATTGAACATAGAATACCGGATTATCCATGGTTCTCTGTCTGGCCAGATCCAAATCAAAATCGAGGGGACTGTCGCTGGAACGGGATAAAAACATGAAGCGGGTGGCGTCTGATCCAGCTTCGTCAAGCACATCCGCCAGAGTTTCAAATTTGCCTGCCCGGGTTGACATGGAGACTGTCTCTCCTTTCTGTATCAAACTTACCAGTTGAACGAGTAGAACAGAAAGTTTTTCCGGATTTTCACCCAAAGCGGCTATGGCCCCCTTCATACGAGGGATATAGCCGTGATGATCGGCTCCCCAGATATCAATTAACCAGTCATACCCCCTGTCCAGTTTATTTTTATGATAAGCTATATCAGAGGCAAAATAGGTAAGAGATCCGTCCGATTTTCGTAAGACCCTGTTTTTATTGTCTCCATTTTCACTTGCGGCAAACCACAGGGCTCCGTCCTCTTCAAAGGACTGGCCAGTTTTTTTCAATTGCTCAAAAGCTTTTTCAACTGAACCATTTTCCACAAGCGATTTTTCTGAAAAATAATTTTGATGTTCGCAGCCGAAAGCTTTCAGATCTTCCTTTATGCCGTCCAGAATTTTATTCATGCCGAACGTCTGGCATATCTGGACAGCTTCCTGTTCGGGAAGTTCAATTAAATCAGGTTTATCCTGTAAAAGCTCCCGGGCCAGATCAACAATGTAGGCTCCCTGATAACAGGTTTGTGGAAATTCCGTCTTTATTCCTTTTAACTCCTGGGCACGTAGCCAGATAGAAAGGCCGAGAGTTTGCATTTGCCGGCCAGCGTCATTTAAATAATATTCTGTTGTGACATCATATCCTGCGGCATTTAGAAGCCGGCTTATGGCGTCACCCAGGGCTGCTCCACGTCCGTGTCCTACATGGAGCGGTCCGGTCGGGTTGGCGGAAACATATTCCACCAGCACCTTTTTGCCGCCGCCCGCCTTTGAGGAGCCATATTTATACCCATCCTGTTCAATCTGGCTTATAACATCTTTCCAGACTTCGGGTTTAATATATATATTGCAGAAGCCTGGGCCGGCTGTCTCGGCATGTTCAACCACAGGACATTTTTCCATTAATTGCCGGCAGATTTCTTCCGCCAGTTTTGTGGGAGGCTGACCCGCCTTCCTTGCAAGAAGCATGGCTGCATTTGTCGAGAAATCCCCATGACTCAAATCCTTGGGTTCAGAAATGGTCAGCTTGTCCGGAACGGGGAGGTCCATATCGGATAGGATCTGGGTCAGGGCATTGGTCAGGGCCTGTTTAACCGGCATAATTTTTCCTTGTAAACTTTCTGGAATATCAGCGTTAAATACTGTTTCAGGAAGCGTAATTCAGGATGCTTGAGAGGGAATTTACAAGATCAACCCGCCAGGCGTCACAATGGCTAACCAGACCGGCTACGCTTGGACCCAGCATTTTTCCAAGCACGGCGCGCGGACTAATTTCCATCCACCAGCGGGCGCCCGCCAGATAGAGATTGCGGATGAGATTTACCCAGAACACAGGGGAAATCATCTGTTTCCAGATACTTTCCCTGGCCTGTTTTTCATCCTTCAGGGCCTGTCCGCTCGCATTGGCATAGACTGGTATTTCTGGTTTATGCCAGGAAAGTTTATCCAGCAGCTTATGAAATTCCCGATTTGCCTCTTCCATGAGGGGGGAATGAAACGCTCCGCTTACCTGAAGTTCTATTGAACGCCCCTTTTGTTCCTGGGCTTTTTTACAGGCTTCCCTTACCGCTTTTTTTGTTCCGCTTATTACCGTCTGGACAGGAGTATTATAATTGGCGGCGACCAGTACTTCTCCGCTGTCCCTTACGATTTCAGAGACTATTGCTTCCACCTGCGGCGTTTCAAGTTTTATTATGGCGGCCATTGCTCCCACACCATGAGGATCGGCTTCCGCCATAAGGCGTCCCCTTAGGGAAACAGCTTCAAGAACTTCACGCACAGGAAGGACTTTTGCCGCGGCCAGGGCGGCAAATTCTCCCAGACTGTGACCGCAGACAGCCATGGGATTTATATAATGCTTCTGGGAAAAAGTCCGCCATAAATTTAAATTGGTAACTGTCAGCGCGGGCTGGAGTGCCCTGGTATCGTTTATATCTTCTTCATTACCGTCCCAATATATTTCACGCAAGGGAAGACCGCTTAAACGTTCTCCTTCCCGCCACAGTTCCATAGCATCTCTTTCAGCTTCAGCCAAGGCTTTGCCCATACCCTTTTTTTGCGATCCCTGTCCGGAAAAAAGAAGTACAGGACGATCGATAATAGCGTCGGATATTTCCTGGGCAGGATCCTGTGAAAGCGTGATTAGCTCGGGCTGTTGCATGATCCCTCCGATTAAAATGCTGTTCAGACAGAATTTTATTATATTTTAATTTATAAACAGGCGCAATGGCAAGAGTTAAAGATTATATTTACATAAGATCCTGTAAATCACCCTCAAGCCGATCCAAAGGGTTTTTATATAATAGGTATAATAATGGAAAGCCCCATGCGCTTGCCGGATAAATTTATTAATTTCTAAATGGCTTGAGTTCTTCAAGAAAGCCTTGAGGAACGTCAAAGCCCAGTTCCAGGGCCCGATCCGCCGCTTCGATGGCTTCTTTTTGTCTTCCCTGTTCAAAAAGGGCTAAAGCCAGATTATTCCAGGCAGGGGCAAAGTCTGGATGAAGCTCCAGCAGTTCCCGTGAAGTTTTCTCGCTGGCTTCCAGATCATTTTTCATAAAATAAGCTGTGGCCAGGGCGTTTTTGGCCTGAATAAAGTCCGGATCCCACTGAAGGGCCTTGCGCAGGGCGTCAATCGCCTTATCCGGCTCTCCTCTCTGAATATGGACAAAAGCAATGTTGCTCTGGGGAATCGCAAATTTGGGACGCACATTGGCCGCTTCTTCATTATAGCGCAGACAGCCATCCAGATCCCCGCGCTGCATGCAGATGCCTCCCAGCTGGACATAGGCTTCGGCGAGATGGGAAGAATTGCGGATAGAATTAAGAAAAGCTTCTTCCGCGGCCGCAAAATCCCTTTTACTTAAGAAGGCCACTCCCAGATTATAATAATGGGTGGCGCAGCTGTCATTTGCCATAATGGCTTGCTGAAGATCCCGGATATATTCGTCTATATCATCATACCGTTCTTTCATGGGATGAATCTCCATATTTGGGTCAGTAATGTCCGCGTTTTAAAATATATTAATTTACAGGTTTTAAAATAATCAGGGAGGGAGGTCTTATTTCTTTCTGCGATGGCCTTCCTTTTCCAGAAGTGAATTATACCACAGGCAGAAATCAAAGATACCCTGAAAACGCCCGTCTTTTTTTATGATCCCCAGCGCGCAATCGCAAGCTCCCTGTCGCCAGGCAGGATCCTTGTCGCTGCTGTCGTTTTCCCTGAAAAAATCCCGCATCAAATCCTGCAATGTCCGTTGGGTACGCTCCTTGCGTATGTCCAGGGGCTGTTTGGGTTCCTGAAAAGGATCCCATATGTCATACCCAATGCGATCAATAAATTTTCTGCGCCTGGGGCTCATCTGCTCATACATGGCCTTCTTTGCCTTCGCCTGCTCTTCGGTCAAATCGGCGGGAGGCTCTTCTTCAAACAGATCTATATTTGCTGCGGATTCGTCATGGCAAGCCTTGTCGCAACTGGCGCATTCATGATTTGGACAGGAGGGCCTTTTCATATTTTATTACCTGTCCCGGCATCGTCTGTTCCAAACCATGAGTCGTCAAAATTGGTGAGAAGGGCCATGGAAAGCGGCATATAGATATCGGTAAGATTATATGGGCTTTTGGATATCTGGGCAATTTCATCGCTCATGTCGTCCAGGCGTTTCTGGATTTTGGCAAGCTGGACAGTGGGATAAGAAGAGCCTTTATCAAAGTTGGAAAAACCGCAGACATGGGCCTTTGATCCTATGGCCAGGGGGATGCCATAAAGCCGGCAGGTTATAGGACGGGATTCATAGAGAAGACAGCGGTTATTATCGTCCAGGAGAGGGCAGCGCATTCTTGCTGACGCCGTGATATCCATGATCTTTCCGGATGACTCTCCATTTTTTTCTGCCCTGAAAAGATTCTTTTTCAGTTTTGCAAGATGACGATCCTGTTCGGAAGCTCTTTCAAGTATCAAGGAGCGTTCAGGGCCATGCTCAAATTTTTTTGTAAAAGCCTTGTTTATATATATTGCTTCTGCAAGCGACAAATCAAAAAGGGCATTGCAGCAGTCGCTGCAGCCCTGCTGACAGCATACGCATTCCGGATATTGCTTCTGCTGGCTTGAAAAAAGCAGGTCCGCGCTTTTGCATAATTCTTCATATTTACGGAATACGGGCGTGAAATCTGGGTTCATGATTTTGGGGGGTTAAAGTGGGTTTTTTATATTGATACAATCAAAATTCATACGGGCCTTATGACAGACTTGTTTCATAAATTCGGGGCTAAATAGAGGTAATGGAATGAAAAGGGCAAGACGGGAAAGAGGGCGGGCAGGCCGCAGATATCTAAAAGACAGCTGCGGCCGAATATATTAAAGTTCTTCTACAGTAATGCAGTGGCCTTCGCAAACCTCTATACAGGATTCGCAGCCGAGGCATTCTTCGGCATTGACAGGATCGGATTTTCCATCCTTCATTTCGTATACGCCGACAGGACAAACATTAACGCATTCTTCACAACCTACGCATTTGTCTTCATTAACAGTAACATTGTAACCCATGTTTTCCTCCATTAAACCAGATTTGTTTAAGGTGTAAACGGCATAGCGGACAACCGTATGTCCAAAAGCCATAACTTTCCCTATTCTTACTGTCAAGACTTTATAATAAAATTATTGGCTTCTTCAGTCTTTAAGCAAGTATGGCAAAACTTGTTGATTGAGGGTTGAATCATGACTTATTTATAATCACAAAAAATTTAAAATCAATCCATAAAAGAATATGGGCATTGCTTAACTTAAATATTGAGTCTGGATTGCAAAAACAGGCTTTGCCTTATGCCAAAAAAAATGGCATAATTTGGAAATAAATTGTTTTTATGAAAGCTGGAGACAGCATGTCGGGGCAGCCCTTAATAAAAATAGAGAATCTTGAAAAAAAATTTCCTGGCAAGGCAGGGGATATCTATGCCTTGAGGGATATAAATCTGACAATAGATCAGGGGTCGATTTTCGGCATTATCGGCAAAAGCGGCGCGGGAAAATCCACTTTGGTTCGCTGTATGAACATGCTTGAAAGACCTACCGCCGGATCTGTTATTTTTGAGGGAACAAATCTCTGCGCTCTTTCCGCTTCTGGGTTGCGCAAGGCAAGGCGTTCAATGGGCATGATTTTTCAGCAATTTAATCTGCTTATGCAAAGAAATGCCCTTGAGAATGTCTGCTTTCCGCTTGAACTGGAGGGAGCGGGAAAAAGGGAATCAAAATCCAGAGCGACTGAACTTCTGGAAATGGTGGGGCTGGGCCAGAGGCTGGAAGCTTATCCTGCCCAATTATCCGGAGGTCAAAAACAGCGCGTGGCCATCGCCAGGGCATTGGCTACCAGACCGCGGGTGCTTTTATGTGATGAGGCGACTTCCGCTCTTGATCCGGCCACAACAGACTCCATTCTTGCCCTTATAAGGGATATAAACAGGGAGATGGGAATTACCGCTGTCATAATTACCCATGAAATGAGTGTTATTGATAAAATATGTGATAAGGTGGCTATAATAGCCAAGGGAATAATTATAGAAGAGGGGAGTGTGGAAGAAGTCTTCTTTCATCCCCGCACAGAAGCGGCCAGAAAGCTGGTCATTCCAGAAGCTGTCCAGAATCTGCCTCCCGGCAATCTGTACAGGCTGATTTTTAATGGCCGATCTTCTTTTGAGCCTGTAATTTCAAACATGGTTTTGAGTTGTGGTTATCCTGTAAATATTCTTTTCGCCGATACCCGCAACATAAACGGGGTGGCTTTTGGACAGATGATTCTTGAACTTCCTGATAATCTTGAGGCTCGCACCTGCATCCTCTCCTATGCCCATGAGCATTCCATCATTCTGGAGAAAATGGAAAATGCCTGACGCCAAAATAATTTTCATGTTGCTCACAGGCACATGGGACACAATCTACATGACTGTTGTCGCCACATTCTTTTCCTATGTTTTCGGGATAATAATGGGAGTCATCCTGGTGATAACCCGCAAGGGCGGAATAACTCCAAGGCCTGTAATATATTCAGTTCTGGATATTGTTGTTAATCTTACCCGTTCCTTCCCTTTTCTTATCCTGATGATCGCGGTTATTCCTTTTACCCGCTTTCTGGTGGGAACATCCATAGGCAATAACGCCACCATTGTTCCTCTCGTTCTTGCCGCGGCTCCCTTTGTGGCCCGTCTTGTGGAGTCTTCCCTCCTGGAAGTGGATCATGGGGTGGTGGAAGCAGCCCAGAGCATGGGAGCGGATACCTGGCAGATCATTTCACGGGTCCTTATTCCCGAAGCGCTTCCCTCTCTTATAAATGGAAGCGCGGTGGCGGCGATTACCATCCTCGGTTATTCCGCCATGGCAGGGGCCGTTGGAGGCGGCGGCCTTGGCAAACTGGCAATAATGTATGGCTATAACCGCTATCAGACGGACATAATGATAATAACTGTTGTACTTTTAATTATAATTGTGCAGGTGCTTCAGAGCCTTGGCAATTGGGCTTCGCGCAAGGTTGACAGGCGCTGATTCCCCCAATTTTATCAATTTATAGTATAAAAGAGGACGGATATTTTTTATTTTAAAGGCAGGTAAATCATGAAGAAATCTGTTTCAGTATTTTTTATGTTTGTTTTTCTTCTTTCTGCTTCCTCCCTGATGGCGGCGACAAAAATAAAAGTTGGCGCGTCCCCAACTCCCCATGCGCAGCTTCTTGAGGATACGGTAACTTTTCTGAAACCTTACGGCATAGATTTGGAGATTGTCGAATACTCCGATTATGTCCAGCCCAATGTCGCGCTGGAAAGCGGCGATCTGGATGCCAATTATTTCCAGCACAAACCTTATCTTGATGATTTTAATCAGCAAAAAGGCGCCAATTTGAAATCCCTGGGTCCGGTTCACTATGAGCCTTTCGGTATCTATGGAGGACGTACAAAAGATCTCAAAGATTTGGCAAAAAATGCGGTTGTGGCTGTCCCAAATGACGCAACCAATGAAGGCCGGGCGCTGCTTCTTCTTCAGGATCAGGGTTTTCTGAAATTGAATCCGTCTTCAGGACTGACTGCGACTACCCACGATATTATTGAAAATCCGCTCGATCTTAAAATTGAGGAAATTGAAGCGGCCCAGCTGGCCAGGGCTTTGCCCGATGTTGATATTGCCGTAATCAATGGCAATTACGCGATTTTGGGCGGACTTAAAATATCGGACGCTCTGGCTGTTGAAGCTCCGGATTCTCGCGCGGCCACCACTTACGCCAATGTCCTGGCGGTTCGGGAAAAGGATGTGGAACGTCCGGAATTGCTCCGCCTTTATGAAGTTCTTACCAGCCCCGAAATAGGCGAGAACATGAAGAAACGGTACGAAGGAGCAGTACTGCCTTCCAAAGCCGGAAAGTAGGCTTTAATAATTAGCTCTCTTGCCCTTCTGTAAAGACGTTTCTCCTTGCAGGAAGCCCGGCATAGTAAAAGCGGTCATTTGCCTGACGGATCTGACCGCTTTCATCATCTTGTAACAGCTTTTTTTCTTCCTGATGTCCTTTTCAATTAAATTGAATCTGGGCTGGATTCGATCCTTCTTCTCTTTCGGCAGCATGCATCTGGTATCTCTCCTGATACCGCTTTTGGCATTCCCCTGGCTTGGTCGAACATTGCAACCGGAAAGCTTCGGCCTTTTAATGTATATGTGCCTCTTTCCCCCTCTGTTCACGCTTTTGATAGAGTGGGGATTCCCCCTGGGAGGCGCGAGACTGGCGGCCAGATCAAGGGAAAATGAACCGGCTCTAAAAAAGATTTTAGGTGAAATAGTTACTGCCAAACTTCTTTTGGCTTTTTCAGGTCTTGTCATATCCCTCGCGCTTATTCCCGTGTTGCCTTTTGCGCGGGAATGGCCGGTGGCTTTTTTACTGGCGGCGCTTGCAGGTTTCGCAAAAGCGATGACTCCCCTCTGGTTTTATCAGGGAACCAATCAGAAATTGCCCCTTTTTGCCTTCTGGGATATGCTGTTTTCCATTCTCGCATTAATTCTGGTATTTGTATTTATTCATCGCCCTGAACAATGGCCTTTATATCTTCTTTTTATTGGCATTTGCCGCCTGGCCAGTAATCTGGGCCTTACTTGCCTTCTCTGGAATAAATACCCCTTCAAATTAAATTTGTCTGGCGCCTTCCGGATTATCCGCGAATCAGCGGCTCTCTTTGGAATCCTCTTTTTTTCCAATATCTATCGCTATTGCTTTCAGCTGGTATTGGGCTATTTTCTCACTTCTTCAGAAATGGGGATTATCGTGGCCCTTGATAAAATGCTCAGGGCCCTGATCGGTCTGATCAATCCCTTTACCCAGACAATATTTCCGGAAATCTGTATCCTGCGCGATAAAGACCCTCTTTCAGCATGGCGCATATTACGTCTTTCCCTCATTTTTACCTGCCTGGCAGCAGCCCTGGCCGCAGGGATAATCTGGATAACCGCCCCGTTTGTAATTTATTTGGCTCTGGGCTCCGCCTATCAAAACGCAACCGGCATTCTGCGCATAATGCTTCTCTCCGTACCGGCGGCCGCCTGCGCCAGGGTTCTTGGCTCCCAGGCCCTGGTACCCTTTGGCCAGGACAGGATTCAGGCGCTAATCTGCGCATGGGTCAGTCTGGCAAGTATTCCCTTTTCAGCCGTACTTGCCTATAATTTGGGCATAACCGGAAGCGCGTTTGTGCCTTTATGCGTGGAAAGCGGTCTAGGTCTTGCTTTTTTTTGCGTGATTCTGAAACTGAAAAAAGAAAATTCACTATAACTGTTACATATTATAAGCCAAAACCGAATTGAGGATAATTCCGGAAAATAAACAGGAGTATGGAATATGCATAAAATCTTTGTTTCCATTCTTGTTCTTTGCTCCTTTCTCTTATGGCACAGTCTTTTTCCCGACGATAGCAGGTGTGCTGCTAAAAACGCTCCTCCTCCCCAAAGCCTGACCAATCCGAATACGCCTGCCGCAACAGCGGGATCAATCGTTAATACCGAATTTTTTAATCTGAAAATTCCCCAGGGCTGGTTTATGCCTTATCCTGTTAATAAAAAACCTGACGTAGTATCAGCGGTTTTTGGAAATCAAAAAACGGATTTGAGCGTGACTGTCAATGTAATAAAGGCTTCCCTTCCCGTTAATCAATTTATGAATAATGTACTTTTCGGTATGGAAAAAAGTGGACTCAAACCTGATAAACCCGTGAAAGAGAATGGCCTGTATAAAGTGATTTTAAAAGGAAAACCCAGGGGAATCGCCTGGTTTGGCTCAAATGGCACTCTCTGTACGGCCACAATTGTTCTGTCACAATCTCCCAACCTTATCGCCGCGAATGAACTGCTTGGCGCGCTGAAATCCCCTTCGCGCAGCCTCTTCCCCGCAGTAATAAAATAATATGCCAGGGCTTGACGAAAAAGCTTCTTTCTTTTAGTATATCCTTTGCTTTTTATTTATACAGACTTAAAAAAAGAGGTTAAAATGAGCAAAACTGATAAAAATCTGATGGATGCTTTTGCAGGAGAATCCCAGGCCAACCGTAAATACCTGGCTTATGCGCGCGCCGCTGATGCGGAAGGAAAACCGGCGGTTGCCAAACTCTTCAGGGCTGCTGCCGCGGCTGAAACCGTTCATGCTCTTGCCCACTATAAAAACGCCAAAAAGATAGGCAGTACCGTTGACAATCTTAAAGATGCCATAAACGGGGAAACCTATGAATTCAGCAAGATGTATCCGGAAATGATTGCGGATGCCCAGGAAGAAAACGAAAGCGCCATTGCTAAATATTTTGGTTATGTAGACAAGGTTGAAGAAGAGCATGCCGGCCTGTTCAAAAAGGCCCTGGAAAATCCTGACGCTCTCGATGACGCGGATTATTATATCTGTAAAATTTGCGGCTACACCCATCAGGGCGGGCCTATGGATAAATGCCCCGTGTGCGGAGCGGGAAAAGCAGCTTTTGTAAAAGTTGAAGATTTGTATAAATAAAAATCTTTAAATATTCTGGCTATAAACCAACCCCGAATATTTTTCGGGGTTTTTTTATGAAAATTATTTTTAATTACTAAATCACCTGAATAACCGATATTTTTTCTATCTGAAAAATCTTTATAATTTTTTAAAATTATATTTATCTGACAAGGTACAAAATTTTTGCTTGTGATTGCTTCATATT
>CAYNKM010000025.1:0-10718 GCA_964397795.1 uncultured Desulfovibrio sp.
AAAAAATGTGAATATATGGATATTTGACGTATAGCCCATAGCGCAAGTGGCCAGGCCGCCGATCACGGCGCCCAGAGCCATAAGCAAGCGGAGGGAAATTTTTACGGCGACAGCCGCGGCCAGCGGCATGGCAACCTGTCCGATAAAGGCGGCAAGACCAAGGCTGAGATTAAGTTCCATGCGAGACCAGCCATTGGTTTCACATAAAGGTTCCATAAAGGCATTCATGCCATAAAGCGCGTATCCTTGCAGGAGAAAATTTCCCGCAAGAGCCAGGGCGCTGATTTTCCATCCATAGAAGACTGACATTTTTACTGTCCTGATATTTCTATAATTCAACAGGTTATATATGGATAGGCCAGACCCATCTACAATTCCACTTTCTCCAGGGGTATATTTATATAAGGATGCAAAGGGGAAAATTATTTATGTAGGCAAAGCCAGGGTGCTGAAAAAAAGGGTTCTGTCCTATTTTCGTCCCGGCGGGTTGCCTCCCAAGACAGTCGCCATGCTTTCCCGCGCCTCCAGTATAGAATACTTCACTACGACAACAGAGAAAGAAGCCCTGCTGCTGGAGGCCAGTCTCATCAAGAAACATCGGCCCGCATATAATATTGTACTGCGCGATGACAAGCAATATGCCCTTTTCAGGTTAAATACCCGCCAGGAGTTTCCGCGTCTTGAAATTGTGCGCAAAGTCAGAAAAGATGGAGCGCGCTATTTTGGCCCGTTTACTTCCGCTTTGGCCGCCAGGGAAACATGGAAACTAATCCACAGGGTTTTTCCCCTTAGACGATGCTCTGATCGTATCATGAAAAACCGGGTTCGTCCCTGTCTGTATTATCATATGGGGCAATGCCCCGCCCCCTGCATGAACAAGGTTGGCCAGGAAGAGTATAATAAATCTGTCCGTCAAATCTGCGATCTCCTGGATGGACATTCAGCGCCGCTTCTGCATAATTTGCGGGAAGAGATGGCAAAAGCTTCAGATGCCCTGGACTTTGAGCGCGCCGCGGTTTTTAGGGATCAGATCAGGGCAATTGAAAAGACTGTCGAAAGGCAGGCCGCCATAGTTCCTGGAGCAAAAGATATGGATGTTATTGGTATATGCCAGTCGGAAAAAGGCCTTGCCCTGGGGGTAATTTTTGTGCGCTCGGGAGCGGTAGGGGGCAACAGCTCCTTTTTTTGGCATGGTCTGGGTCTGGAGGATGCTCCAGAACTTATGTCCTCCTTTCTTAACCAGTTTTATATGCAGGCTTCCTCTCCGCCCAGGATACTTCTGCCCTGGAAACATTCCGACAATTTCCCGAATGATGGGGAAGATGAAAATGAGCAGGGGGAAAACAGTTTTACAGCGCTTGAGCAGATTTTTTCCGAAAGACGCAACGGGCAGGTTCGCATAGTCGCTCCGCAAAATTCGACTGACAAACAGCTTGTTGATTTGGCCCAGGCGACCGCCAGGGAAGAGGCCAGACGCCGCAAGGGGCAGGATATAGATGAAGTTTTGCAAAAGCTGAAAAACGCGCTTCATATGGAAGAAGTTCCTGCCCGTATCGAATGTGTCGATGTCTCCCATATTTCCGGACAGCAAACGCGGGTAGGCATGGTGGTTTATGAGAATGGTTTGCCTTGCAAGAAAGATTACCGTATTTATTCCATGCCGGACAGTTCTGATGACTATGCCAGTCTGTATAACTGGATTTCAAGACGTCTGGAAAGTGGCCCGCCCTGGCCGGATCTCCTTCTTGTGGATGGCGGCAAGGGTCAGCTGGCCAGTGTCGCAAGGGCGCTTGAAGACGCTGGCCAAAAAGACCTGTTTGCCCTGGCCGCTATAGCCAAGGCAAGGGATGAACATGGACATGCCGACAGACGGGCTGGCAATGTGGCTGACCGGATATTTCTCCCTGGGCGTTCCAATCCCCTTCCAATAAGGGAAGGGAGCGGAGAATTGCTTTTTTTGCAGCAAATCAGGGATGCCACCCATCATTTTGCTATCCAGGGGCATCGCAAGGCTCACAGGAGGGCGGCATTGTCAGGCGAGCTTATGAGATTGCCTGGAATAGGCCCCGCGACCGCCAGACTATTATGGGATAATTTTGGCAGTCTGGACGCGATGCGCAAGGCCAGCGAAGAAGAGCTGACAAAGATAGCCGGCATAGGCAAAGCCAAAGCCAGGATGATCGCCCAAAAATTAAAGGAAATATCCTAAAATAATAAAAATATACAAAAAATTTTACGTTTACCCCTATATATATTTTCTGCGCTGCCGATAATAAAAGCAAGGATAGATAACAGGATGAACCTGTTATGCCAGCCTGAAAACCGGAGAGGGTGAAAAATCTGATTCTCCGCTAAAAATTGGAAATTTCGGAATTGCTAAATTTGCCAAAAAAGTTTAGTAATTCTGAAGCGGGAGGGTAAAATCTCCTGGATTCGGACAAGAAGAGCGAATTTTTTCCAGATACTTCTTGTTCCAAAGCATGAGGCGGCCATAATTAAATGGCGACATATCAACATGTTCTCCGGATAAGGTATTCTTGGGGAACAACAAAACAAGGGAGAGCATCTCATGTCTGAAATTTTCAAAGATAAAAATGGCATGGAGTTCAAATTCGAGAAGTACGGAATGTTTGGACAGGCCAACAGTGATTATCCCGCCGCCAGTGGCGTGTACATCATGGCCAAAGGCACCACTCCTCTGTACATCGGCGAATCTGAAGATCTGAAAAAGTGGCTGATTCCCGGTCACGAAAAGAGCGAATGCCCCATCAAGCAGGGCGCTGATGCTATTTTCATCTGCCAGTTCCCCAAGGAAGAATGTGAAAAGAGAGTTGGAGACCTCATCTATGCCTACAATCCTCCCTGCAATGGCAGAGGCAAATAGGTTATAGCCCCACACAAGAGAGGATCGCCGCACGCCTTGCCGGCGGTCCTTTTTTTCTGATTGTCTCCGGTCTTTCTCCCCGATATCTCCAAGGATTATCGGGGTTTTAAATTGTCAGAAACAGGAATCGCCCTTTCCGGGAAGTCCGAAAAGGGCGATTTTTTATTGTAGGCGGGCTGTCTTATTTGGGGAAGTATTTTTTATCCAGTTTTTCATACTTGGGAAGGAAGCGGGTCGGCAAGGCGAGGGCGTCGCGTCTGAATGGCGGGGCAAGACGCGTACCGTCGGTCATTATTTCCACTACGGTCGGGCGGCGAGTTTTCAGGGCTGTGTTCAAGGCGTCTTTTAAATCTGCCTGGGTATTTACCGTATAGCCGTCCGCTCCCATCGCGCGGGCAATCTCCGCATAGGATTTTGACCAGATATCGGCCCCCACAAAGCGGTTATTGTAAAAATCAATCTGGTTTTTCTTTTCCGCGCACCATGCTCCGTTATTATATACTGTGGCAATTACCGGCAGGTTGAACTGGCAGGCGGTGGGCACTTCAAAAAGACTCATTCCCCACGCTCCGTCCCCGACAATGGCCACCACGGGCAAGTCCGGACACGCGAGCTGGGCGCCAAGAGCCGCCTGATAGGCAAATCCGGTATTGCCGAAAGTCAGGGTCGCGATATCTCTTTTGGTATGCTTGAAACGCAGGTAGCTGTTTGCCGTGGAAGAAGTGTTACCAATATCTGTTGTAGCGATGGCGTCATTATTATAGATAAAATCCGAAACCACTTCCAGCGCCTTGCGGGGATGCATGCGGCCTTCAAGGCAAGGCTCATTGGAAATTTCATTGATTTCCTTATACCAGATATCGAGCTGTTCTTTTACCTTGTTTATTGTGGTCTGCAGATCCCGTTTGATGCCGGCAGCCTGAAGCTGTTTTAAAAGTTCGACAGAGCATGCCTTGGCATCGCCGCAAATACCGACAGTAAAGGGATGGGTCTTGCCGATATTCATTGGGTTTATATCAATCTGGACTATCTTGGCGGTCTTGGGGAAGTAATTGATTCCATCCTGGGGCAATGTGCCAAAATAGGAAAGACGGCAGCCAAGAGCAAGAATGACATCCGCCTTTTCCATAAGACGCATGGCGGCATGAGAACCCATATAGCCGATTGGACCGCTCCAGAGCGGATTATCAGCCGGGAAGGCGTCATTGTGCAAATAGCTTGTGGCGACGGGAGCAGCCAGAAGTTCCGCCAATTTGGCGACAGTATCAACACAATCCGTATCAACAACGCCACGCCCCGAAACAATGACCGGATTTTTTGCTTCCTTCAGAACCTGTACCGCGCGTTCAAAAGTTTCCGGATTGCCAATGCCGCCAGGGGTAACACGGTATTGGGAAGGCTTGAGAATCTCTTCATTCAACTCGCCATAAAAATAATCACGGGGAATATCCACCAGAACAGGTCCGCGCAGTGCGTAGGCGCCCCTGAAAGCCGTACGCAGGACATCCGCGGCGCGGCTTGGGTGAGGCACGCGGAGAGAAAGTTTGGTAATGGGTTTAAAAATATCCCAGGTGTCACATTCCTGGAAGCCATCCCAGCCCACTGAAGCTGAACCGGCAGAGGGAGAAATGACTATCAGGGGTGTATGGGCCATATTGGCGGTGGCCACGGCTGTCACATAGTTGGTGATGCCTGGGCCATTCTGGCCTATCACAACTCCCGCTTTTCCCGTGATCCTGGAATAGGCGTCTTCCATGTGGCCGGCAGTCTGCTCGTGGCGGACCGATATAAAATCTATACCGGCGGCCGGGAAGAGATCGAGAAGATCCATAAAAGCTGATCCGAGAATCCCGCTTACATGGGTGATTCCTTCTTCAACAAGTACTTCTGCCATAGCCTCGCTTGGAGTCATTTTTGGCATAATCGCGCCTCGCATTTTTAATGGTGATTGTTAATAAGAATTTCAAGCCAGTATCTTTTTATTGAAAAGCAAAGTTTATGCCTCATATGGATAAACATAAGGGATTGAAATAATGGCGAATATATGGGGAATGACATAAAATTGAGTGAAAACGTGGCTGATTTTCCAGACATGTTAGACAGACATGTCTCAATTTCCATACACTTGTCAGGTAATAATCATGCCCATACTAAAAAATAAAAGACTATGTTTAACTGAACTGTTAATATTTCTGGGGAATGACAACTTTTCCCCGCAAGGGGGATGCCGCATCCGTAAGGCGGCCCTGCCGCCAACGGCTGCGCAATGTGAACAAAAGTTTTCTACCCGCAAGGGGTACGCCATATCCATAAGCAAACTGCTAACGGCTACGCAGTCCCCCGGATCTCCTTTTTCAAAAAACTTTAATTTATAAGGCTTAATCTGCCTTTTATGTTATTGAAAACATACATTTTTATTTTTTAAAAGTATGTTGCATTCATCAACAATTGGGTTGAACAGAACGAAATAAAAAGCGGGCAGGGCATTTAATGCCGAGCCCGCCTAATTTTAAATCTGGCGATTTTCAGATTTCAGAACTGGATACGGTCTTAACCTTTTGAATAGGGTTAAATTATAATTTCCAGAATCCTTTGGACTTATTCCAGACCCTTTTCCTTCATATGCACAATGAGGTCACATACGCGGTTTGAATAGCCCCATTCATTGTCATACCAGGCAACGGCCTTGATGAGGTTGCCATCCTGAACTGTCGTGTAGGATGATTCAACGATGGAAGAATTGGGATTGCCCTTGAAATCCATTGAAACCAGGGGCTTGTCATTATATTCAAGGATGCCTTTCAGCGGGCCTTCCGCGGCGGCCTTTAATTTTTCCAGGACTTCCTCGGTGGTGGTGTCCTTTTCCAGAACTCCGGTAAAATCCACAACAGATACTGTGGGAGTCGGGACACGCAGGGAATAGCCGCTGAATTTGCCCTTGAGTTCCGGGATAACCTTGGCGACAGCCTGGGCGGCACCGGTAGAGGTCGGGATAATGTTGCATGCGGCCGCGCGGGCGCGGTGCAGATCCTTGTGGGCCATGTCCAGGATACGCTGATCATTGGTATAGGAGTGCACAGTTACCATATTGCCCTGTTTGATGCCGAACTCGTCGTTGAGAACCTTGACAAGGGGGGCCAGGCAATTTGTTGTGCAGGAAGCATTGGAGACGATATCATGTTTGGCCGGATCGTACTCATCCTCGTTTACGCCCATGACAACGGTAATGTCCTCATTCTTGGCGGGCGCGGTTATGATGACTTTTTTGGCGCCGTTTTCCATGTGTACCTTGGCCTGCTGGGCATCACGGAAAATACCGGTGCTTTCCACCACGATATCAACATCGTAGTCATTCCATTTGATATTTTTGGGATCCTTTTCAGAAAAGCAATGGATATTCCAGTCGCCAACTTCCACATTATTGCCGTTAACCTTGGCGTTCAGATTGCCACGGCCATAAACCGAATCATACTCGGCAAGATGAAAATTGGTGTCAGCATCGAAAAGATCGTTAATGGCGACAACTTCCACGTCGTCCTTGTACTTGTCATGCAGGGCGCGAAAGACTTGCCGACCTATGCGGCCAAAGCCGTTGATGCCTACCTTGACTTTTTTCTTGGCGTTATCACCTTTCACATCGCTCATGGTTTTATCCTCACAGTTCAAAAATTTTTATAAAATCCCGCCCAATATTTTTAAAAAACTTGTCCCGGCCCAAATCAGGGCATAAAGACCGGAAGGTGCAATTATCTAATCCTCATATACGGCATAAGAGGATTGGCTGATGATTTCGTAATTTTTACGCAATTCTTCATGCAGTTTCGCGTTCGTGATTGCCAGCGCGGAAACCGCGGCTACTGCCTGCATAAATTCCTCTTCTTCCGGGGAAAAATCTTTTTCCACATTAGAATATACACGCATCAGACCTATGACTTTGCCGTCGGTGGTAAGGGGAACGGAAAGAACAGAAACGAGACCTTCCTTTTTGGCGGATTCCGGATACTGGAATCTGCCGTCCGCTGTGGCGTCCTTGAGATGGATGGTCTTTCCTGCGATAACCTCACTGTCAAGGCCGTTCTTTTTCACTTCAACTGGGCCTTTGCGCATATAATTGGCAGAAAGTCCATAAGACGCGCTGGGCAAAAGAAAACGCCCTGTGCCATCAAGAAGACGGATTGTGCAGGCCTTGCAGCCCATTGTTTTTGCTGTTTCTTCAGAAATTTTGTGAAGCACTTCATTGGGTTCAAGGCTGGAGTTTATAACCAGCACGACGTCTCTCAAAGCGCGAAAATAGTCTTGAGCCATGATATTCTCCTTTCTGGCGATAAGATACTGGATTGGCATGTCCAGCCGCATTGGGTATTATGTATTTTTTTTCACAATTTTGCAAGACAAGAGCGGCGTATGCCAGGGGAAACCGCCTGAAATTTTATGCGCAAGTCCAATAGGTTTGCAAGGCCAAAACCGCTTTCCCGAAGGAAGCGCTTCCGTTTGAAATGCCACTTTGTGCTTGCCCGGGGATGCAGGTTGGGCATACTGGCAATAAGGGGCGGTTTATGATAATGATTTCCAATCCTGATACTCTACAGCGGGAATATTGATGTTACAAAAATACAATTACAAGCTGGCCAACAATATAGGCTGGAATCTGCTGCTTTTAACCATTGGCGGATTCCTTATTGCCCTGTGTATTCAAAGTGTGGCTGTGCCTCATGATTTTCTGGCAGGCGGCATAATGGGAGTGGCCCTTCTCCTGACCTATCTTGGAGATGCCATTCCTCCGCTTCTCCTTTACGGAATTTTATGCGTTCCCGTATATCTCATAGGCTGGTTTGTGGTTGGCAAAAAGTTTCTGCTTTATACAATTTATGGCACGGCAATCACGACTGGCTTCGGGATGGTGATAAATTTTCAAATACCTATAGAAAATGAAATATATGCAGCCATTATTGGCGGAGTGATCCATGGAACAGGCATAGGAATAATGCTGCGCAGTCTGGGAAGTTCCGGAGGAACCGACATAATCGCCATACTTTTAAAGAATAAATTCAATATTCCAGTAGGACAATTCAACATTATTTTCAACTCGCTTCTTTTTTTATGCGGCTCTTTCAGATTATCCCTTGATATGATAGTTGCTTCAATAATAATGATTTTTATTTCATCGCAAACACTGGAATATGTTGTTGGCCTGTTCAACCAGCGCAAGATGGTGCTTATAATATCCAATCGTGGAGAGATCATTGGCGAAGCCATTCTTGCGAGCGAGAAATTTGGCGCCACAATGATTCGCAGCAAGGGACTTTATTCCGGTACGGACAAGGAAATTCTTCTTTCGGTCACAAACAATGTCGCATTGAGAAGACTTGAAACTATCGTGTTTTCGATTGATCCAGGCGCGTTATTTATTGTTGAAAACACTTTCTATGTTAGCGGCGGGCAATTCGCGAAACCAAGATAGAATGTGGAAATCCGGAAAAAATCTGTCAAGACTTGCCTGGACGCCAAAGCCTCAAGCCAAAATTGGCATAAAAGCTGAATCGGTCCCAATTAGAGTTAGGGGCGTGGATTTTTTCTTACGGCGCGATGGCAAAAAATAGCGCAAAGCAAAAGCAGGAATGGCACGGCCCATTTGATGATCGTCATTTTCAGAAGCCATCTATCATCCATACATCCGTATTCCTTCCCCTTACGCTCGACCCATTTCCCGCTTTCAAGTATTGGAATATACATTGAAATAATTTCCGGCGAGGCGGTATAATCGCGGATTGCTTCAGGATTGGCGTGAAGATAGTCCAAACTATGGGGAATGGAAAAGCCATAGTCGGGATCGAGAAGAATATCCCCCGATTCGGTTTCAATCATGCATACCACATGCCCGTATAATTTGGTGGCTTTAGCCTTGATGCCATTGTTGCGTAAAACATTTTGCAAGATAAGGGAGCGCTGGGAGCATAAGCCATAACCGCGTCGCAGGCCCATTTCCGCATCGCAAAATTCAAGTATAAATTCCTCACGCGTCAGCAAAGCCCAGAAACCGCGTAGCCAAATCGCCCAGTTCCAGAGAAAAGGCGCGGAGGTCTCGGCCAAATTGCCCAATGTCGCTTCTTGGGGAAAATAATGTACCGTGTGGGTATATATGAAATTGTTTATACGTTTGGCGAAATCTTCCGGCTTTTCCATTGCCCCTTTTTCCATAAATTTTTTCATTTCCCTGGAATAAGGCTGATAATCGGGGGCATAGCGGCCATTGACAGGCTTGGGCCAGAGTTTTTCATTAATGGCGACGCCTGCCAGATTTATTATAAGAAGCGTCGTGCCCAGAATTACAAAAAACCATCGCAAGATCTTTAAAGTCTGGAACATATCTTAATATACATGATAATTAGGGAAGGAAAAAGAAATCGTGGAACAGGGCTGGCAGTCCGGACAGCATCAAATAAGATTGGCCAAGCGGAGCCCAATGCGCCTGTATCCAGGATGAGCCAACAAGCGCCTAAAATAAAAAGCAAGCCGCTCGCCAACTGGGAGACTGGATTATATTATCGCGGAGCTTTTCAAACCAGGGCCGCGGAGCTTTGGGCTCAAGTATTTGCAGACTCACGCAGAAAAAGAAATATTCCATGCACGCCATGGAAATGTGTCTGTCAAAATCAGTCGCGAGGACTGGCATAATTCAGGGACATCAACGCGCCCGCGAGCAATATCAGTTTCCAGCCGCCAAACAGCCTTCGGCAGACAGTCAGCACAGGAAAGGCCGCGCATAGAAAGATTAAAGGCAAAAACGCGAGTCCCATACCGGCGAAAAGGGAGGTCAAGGCGATTGGATTGTTATGAAACGGCCTGGTATTCTCCACGTTACCGGTTAACGAGATGCCAACTGTGGCCATTCCTCCCTGGCATTTGAAATCTGGAAGGATCTCTTGGCAGGCGACGCACATGGCTTCCCTTGTTGTCTCTGTTCCCACAAAGTAAAAAGCGTATAGAGCCGCCAGGGAAAAAAGAAAGGCCATAAGCAAAAACCAGATCCAGCCTTTTTTCTCTTGCCAGAAAAGCGTTGCCAGAAGCAGGGCGGGCAAAGGCCAGTAAAAGAGAGTTGCCTCATACAAAAGGATGAAGAAGCAGAATATAAGGCTAAAAATCCCGGCGGCTTGCCATAATCCCCATTTTTCACGGGAAGCTTTGGTTAAGAGCAGCATCGTGAGCAGAAGGATCAAATCCACAATGATGTCCCTGCGTATGAAAACCGCCGGATCCTTGACCAGGAATAAAAAATAGCTTGGCCAGGCAAAAAATAGCAAGGTTGGAAGCTTGCCAAAGCTTCGCATGGATTCTTTATAGGCGATGTAAAGAAGATAAAAAAAGAGGGCGGCCAGCAGGACAATGGTGAAAAAACGCACGTTTATATATGGAGATATAAGATATAAGGTTTGACCAAAAAGTCCGCGTCTGGTCAGACCTCCCTGATACCCGATTAATAGTTCTCCCTATGCCCAGTCATTGGGAAATTTTACGATTATGGCGTCCCTTATGATATAGCATGATACATAGGCTATATAGAGCTTTATATACAGACCGGGTTTAAGAAAATCCGCGGTGATCTCGGAGAAAGATCGCATACGGGACTTACAGTTTGAACTCATATTGACATGCCAACCTTTAAGACATCACCTAACGGCGCTTGCCAGTTATGCCTATCGGCCTGATTGGGAATTAAATAAGAATAGGCTCATCGGGGCGGACCTTTCCGCTTCAACCAGGACGTACCGGTTATGGGTGATATGCCATGCGGTATGGGCCGGACAAGAGGGAATATAAACCCGCAGTTTTGGGC
>CAYNKM010000026.1:0-10657 GCA_964397795.1 uncultured Desulfovibrio sp.
GGCTGGGCGGAGAATTTTCAGAAGGACCCATATTTATATATTCAAGTTTTTGCATGGCATTCCAGGCCAGAAGCCGCGCGGAAAACTGAAAAATCAAGAAGATAAAAAGTCCGGTCAGACCGATGGCATCCTGGGCCGCCAGACCGAAAAAGCAGACGCCAAGATCATGTAGCGCGCCCCAGAGAATAAGACGCCTTGGGTCTTTTCGCTGGATTACGGCCATTGCGGTCGCATAGAGGAGAAGTATAACGCCCAAGGCCAGAGGCAACCAGGAGATCCCCGGTAAATACAGAAAAGAAGACATACTCGCCCCATTATGGATGACGGACATTTCCGGCTGGGAAACCGGAAAAAATATATTATAATACCAAATAATACATACGATTAAAAATTTAGAACTTTATAACCCATTTATTTCACGGTGACAAGTATTTTCAAATTTTTTTATGTTTGTGAAAAAGGCCACAATACATGAAAAGGGTTCATTAAAAAATGATTTTTAAATATTGAGGTCCTGTGTGATATTTTATCAATATCCCAAAGAAGATTCAGGGCCGGATATGGAGGGAATTTGAGACGTCTTTTCCGCCACTTTCTGACGTTTTTTAGCCGATTCGTTTTCAAAGCTTATCAAGAACATGCCGGCAAAATTGTTTCCCTTATAGACCTCAACTCTGAACAGGCTTCCGTCCTTGTCCAGAGAAAAGCGCTTTTCAAAATCCTTCAGTTTCAGGGCTATTTCACTCTCATCCTTACTGCCATTGTCAAATCCAATCGCGTTTACCCTGAAGCCAGGTTCTTTCAATACCTTGATTGTCTTTTCAACTGGAATTATCTGTCCGAAAGAAACCATTTTTTCCTGGCCATCGGCTATGACGCGCATGGAATCCAGATTATCCTCAATTTCATGCCAGCTTGGCCGAATAATGGATATCAACCGATTACCATAGTGAACACAGAGAGCGCTCTTGTCTTTCTCGCAGGGAACAACCGCCATTATGGGCTTGGATGTGATGGCCCTCTTGGCTCCATTTTTGGACAGTGGAAGATAATTTATATTTTTGCGGGCATTTTCAAGCGGCAGGAATATGCGATTATCAGCAAAGGAAACACCGAGATTTTCACCCATTGCCCTTGTGATTCCTTTTGGAGTCAAATCAAAATTGCGCTTGAATTGAACGCCCGCAAGACGCAGAAATTCCTCAATCATCATTAAATGATAATAGGTTCTTTCCGATACTGAAAGTTCCTTGCTCGCTTCAAGCCCAAATGCCGCCTTATTCTGACGAACGGCATAATAGGAAAGACTTTTTTCCATTTCCCGATCGCCTTCAACGGTACGGGTATTGTGGACGTGTATCTTATCCTTGTCCTTTAATAAATTCGCGTTTGTTGTCTCGGCTACCTGCTCCGCGGCCTTGTTTAATTCCGCCATAAATTCGGTATTCGGGAGGATCTCCTGATCAATAATTACAGATTGTCCCCAGCGACCCGGATTTCGCAGACTGTCAATATGAGTTGGTCTGTAATATCCGCTTCCATCGTGCAAATTAAGAACAAGTTTGACTGAAGGGTCGAGAATAAGATCCTGAATACGCCTTACTGTGTCAAATTCTGGATCTTTTTCATCAAGAATAGCAAATTTGCGGTTCATGTCCCCATGAAGGCCGCGCGATCTTTTAATAATGCTTGGGAAATTCAGATTGGGGACAACCCAGACCGATCCCCGCTCAATTTCATAATGGGTAGCCAGCAAGGTAGCGGCGGAAAAGCCTCCTGGCTCGTCTCCCTGAATGCCGCCTATAACCAGAACCGTATTTTCACCGCTTCCAAGTCTGAAGGTGTCAAATTCCAGGGAATGGATATGCGCGTTAGCTGAAGAAATAAGGAAAAGAAGATATAAAAAGAGGCCCAGCCCACAAATTTTACGAAGCTTATTAATTAGACGGGACAGTAATCTGGAAACTCTGGGTGTCAAAGCGTGTTCCTGAAAATCAATATTTTAAATTTTAATAAAAAATAAAGCAGAAGCCGTCCCATAAAAAACAGCTTCCGCCTGACAAAAACTAATCCTTTAGGCTTTCAGGCTCGTAGCCGAGATCCCTGATGGCGCCCATAACAATATCCAACGCAATGGGCATATTTGGATCTTTGGGGCTATATTCCAGTTCCTTGGTTGCAAGATCAGCATTGGCGCTGCCAACTCCGGGAATAGCCTTTACAGCTTTTTCAACCGCTTCCTTGCAATGCTCACAATGCATGCCATTGACTTTAATTTTAGCCATGTTAACCTCCCTGAATAAATTTTAAATTAATTCGTAAGCATTTCCAGACTACACTTGACCCTATAAAAAAACAAGGCTTTCTCCATGAGTGCAGAACAAGAGAAACAACCAATGCGCTTCAATATAGGCGGAATGCACTGCGCCGCATGTTCAGCCCGGGTTGAACGTACGCTAGAAAAAATGCCTGAAATCGAAAAGGCAAGCGTAAACCTGGCCACCGGCGAAGCCCGCGTCTGGCCCAAAAATCCCGATATATCTTCTCTTTCCCATGATATAATGGCCCAGGTTTCAAAAATCGGCTTTAGCGCCGTTCCGGCAGCAAGGGAAGACAGCGCTCATCGCTATGAAAGATCAAAAAAAGAGGCGGAAGCTGAAAAAAAGGAACGGCTCCATAGATTAATCCCGATGATTATTTTTTCCCTGCCGCTTCTCTTTGTATCTATGGGCCACATGATTGGCATTCCCATGCCAGGCTGGCTGGAACCCCACAAGGAACCAAAAATCTTTATTCTGGTTCAGCTTGTTTTAACCCTCCCCGTGGTATGGCTCGGTCGCCATTTCTATACGGAAGGACTGGCCGCTCTCTGGCGCAGGGCGCCAAATATGGATACCCTGGTGGCTGTCGGAACTGGAGCCGCCTTTTTATACAGCCTTTTTAACAGCATCCTGGGCCTGGCTGGAAATGATCCGGTCGCGCGCTCCATGAATCTCTACTATGAATCCTGCGCGGTTCTTCTGACCATGATCGAGCTTGGCAAATTTCTGGAATTTACAGCCAAACGAAAAGCCAGCGACGCCATGGGCGCCCTTATGACGCTAACACCGCAGACAGCGCTGCTTCTTGATGCAAATAACGGAAATCCACAGGAAATTCCCCTGGAGGCAGTCAGAACCGGAGAACATCTACTGGTTCGTCCAGGATCGCGGATTCCCGTGGATGGCAAAGTCCTGGACGGTATCAGCGCAATTGACATGTCCCTGATGACGGGAGAATCAATTCCCGTCCCTGTCGAGCCCGGCGACACCCTGGTGGCGGGAAGTCTCAACGGAGAGGGATCTCTTGTGATGGAGGCGACAGCCGTTGGAGAAGATACGCGACTCGCGAGAATAATTAATCTCGTTCGTGACGCCCAGGGAAGCAAGGCGCCCATTGCCCGGCTTGCGGATAAGGTCAGCTATTATTTTGTCCCGGCAGTCATGCTCTTCGCAATATTCTCGGCCCTCGCCTGGCTTGTTTTCAGCAAGGAACCCATAAGCCTCGCCTTGACAGTCTTTGTCGCTGTTCTGGTCATGGCCTGTCCCTGCGCCATGGGGCTGGCGACGCCCATGTCCATAATGGTTGGAACAGGCCGTGGAGCCCAGCTTGGAATATTGATCAAAAACGGCGCCGCGCTTGAACAGGCGGGAGAAATTAATGCTCTGTGTCTTGATAAAACCGGAACATTGACGACAGGCGTACCAGAGCTTGTCGCGATTATTCCCATGCAAGATTCTCCCATAAAAGATGAAAAAGAATTACTGACCCTTGCGGCAGCTCTTGAAGGCCGAAGCGAACATCCGCTCGGTCTTGCGATTATAAAAAAAGCGGCTTCTGAAAATTGTCCCTCCCTGCCTGTTGACAATGTGCAAATTCGCCCGGGCATGGGAATAAGCGGCAATATAACCATTGAAGGCAAGATCTGGAAAGTCGCTATCGGAAACGAGCCTTTCATGCAGACGCATGGGTTAAAACCGGACAATACCTGTCTTGAACGTCTGAATCAGGAAGCGGAGGACGGACAGACTCCCCTGCTTATGGCCATTGGAGAGGGTGAAAACAGGCCAGCCATCTCCGCAATTTTCGCTCTGGCCGATCAATTGCGGCCAGAAAGCGCCCAGGTTGCCCAATACCTCAAAGATATGGGAATAGAACTATATATGCTTACAGGTGATAATGGGCGCACGGCCAATGCCATTGCCAAAAAAGCCGGCATTGAGCACGTCAAGGCCGGGCTTCTGCCAGCCCAGAAGGCCGATTTTATAAGACAGCTTCAGGAAGAAGGAAAAATTGTCGGGATGGTGGGAGATGGCCTCAATGACGCTCCCGCCCTGGCTATTGCCAATGTCGGCCTTGCGGTCGGATCCGGAGTGGATGTGAGCGCGGAAGCCGGCGATATTGTCCTGATGCGGGGAGGAATGAAAGCCGTTCTTTCCGCTCTTGGACTTTCCAGGGCGACTATGCGCAATATCCGCCAGAATTTGGGCTGGGCCTTCGGGTATAATATTATAGGCCTTCCCGTAGCCGCCGGCTGTCTATATATTTTTGGCGGCCCCCTGCTCTCCCCAATGCTGGCCGGCACAGCGATGGCGCTTTCCTCAGTTTCTGTCGTTACCAATGCCCTGAGATTGAGACTTTATGATCGATAAGCTCCAGGAATTTTAATCGCTTACCCAGCTACCGCCTTTTGCAGAAACATATAATATTCTTAATTCATGCTTTTAAATTTGTAAGCAGTAAATAATAAAATGCCAGTCACGCTTTTATAATAGTTTATATATTTTAATGTTTTATTTAAAGACTCTCTCAATACTGAATATAGAAATATTCTGTTTATTTAAAAATTGATCGGCATGATTCATTCCCGCGCGAGCCTTTCCTCTTTTGCCGCATCCTGTTTTCGTTCTCTTGTGCCGCGGGGAAGCCAATTCTCAAATTCAGCCGACTTTTTATGATTTCTGGCAAATATCAGAAAACCCGTATGAGCGCTCATTCTGTCTTCAGGGCGCAATCTGTCCGGGACGGGTTTCCAGCGCCTCAATAAAATTTCACAGACTTCAACTTCGGCAAACGGCCCTTTTTCCAGCGCGAGCAAAAGCTTATTGACCTGGTTCACCGTAGGCAGAAGAAAGGCGAAAAAAGCCCCGGGCCTGACAGCGGCAAGCGCCTGATCCAGATAAAGCCAGGGTTCGCGCACATCCAGAAAAAGCGCGTCGGCATTTTTGGCTTCAAAACCATCGCCTATATCTTTATTTATAATTTCAACATTTTGACCTACACCGGCCCATTCCAGATTTCTTTTGGCCAGCCTTACAAATTCTTCCCTGGTTTCATGGGAAATAACCCTGCCGCTGGGACCACAGAACCAGGACAAGGCTGTCGTCAGTCCGCCAGAACCGCAGCCCGCCTCAACTATTGTGCGTCCCGGGCCTGCGCCAAGCCGTAAACATATATAGGCTATATCCTTTGGATAGATAATCTGGGTCTGTCGTTTTAAACCCATTAATCTGTCTGTCAGGGTCGCTTCCTCTATGCGGACAGGGACATTGACACTGGTATAAATATTATCGCCAAAGTCCGCGTTATGAACTTTTTCCGCATAAATGCAGCCGTCACTGGTATGCCAGTCCTTGCCTTCCTCAAGTTTTTTTGTGTATTTTTTACCGTTCGGAAAGATATAAACCAGCAGTGAATTATAGGGAATCATAAAAAATCGCCTTGCGGATCAGAACATCTGCCGCATCAGGTCTTCGCCGTCGCCCGAATTATCCCCAACTGGAGCCGAAGGACTGGCATAGCCATCTGTTGCCGACTGTCCATAAATTGGCTGATCCGCCCTGTAGGCAAGATTGCCGGACATAATTATTCCCTCCGGCATTGTGAAGTCTTCCACCTCATACAGATTTTCCACTTCAGTCCGATAATAGCGGAAAATCGGAGCCGCGGTGCGTCCACCCTGTTCCAGTCGTCCAAGAGAGGCAGTCTGATCATAGCCGACATAAACGCCGGTAACCAGATAGGGAGTAAAGCCCACAAACCAGGCGTCATGTTCTTCATTGGTTGTTCCTGTTTTTCCAGCTATAAACCTGCCTTCAATCTTTCCCCTTGAGCCTGTGCCCGCGTTGACGACATTTTTAAGAAGAGTCGCCATCATAAAGGCATTTTGGGGTGAGATTGCTTCCCAGTGTTCCGGAGGCTGATCATATAGCTCCTTGCCGCGATTATCGAAGATGGAAGTTATAATTCTTGGCCTGACGCCCAAACCCTGGTTGGCAAAAGCGGCGTAAGCCTGGGTAAGATTAAGAGGCGACACTTCCACCGCGCCAAGACTGATGGCCAATTCTCTTGGAAATTTTGGTTCAAGACCAAGAGCTCTCGCCCTTTCAATAACATTGCCTATGCCCACCTGCTGCGCAACCCGCACCGTACAGGTATTTCTGGACAGAGCCAACGCCTTCCAGAGGGGCAGTTCCCCCTTGTAATTGTGTTCATAATTGGAAGGACGCCATACTTCATTTGTATATGGATTTACATAGACAAGCGGGGCGTCCAGAACGGTTGAGGAGGGAGTGAAACCATAATCCAGAGCCGTGGAATAAACTACCGGTTTGAAACTTGATCCCGGCTGCCGTTTGGCCTGTGTGGCTCTATTAAAATGACTTTTGCCAAAACTATATCCGCCAATCAGGGCTACCACATCGCCGCTTGCGGGTTCAATGGAGGCAAGCGCGCCCTGTACGAGCGGCTCCTGCTGCAAACGCAAGGGAATGGAATCCTCCCTGGTCACCTTGTCAGCGTCAAAGGGTATTTCTTCCTGACCATCCTTGCCTGCCGGCTTAATCGGCAAGGCTGATACCCAGATAATATCTCCAACTGTCACTACCTGACGCGCATCCCTGACCGCAGGCGCGCTTTGAGCCGCGACACGCGGATTGGGTTTTCTGGCCCAGGTCATATTTCCAACCTTGATTGAACCCTTGTAGCCGTTGCCCAATTCCACTTTTACAAGTTGAGGCTCAACACTGCTCACAACAGCCTGAACCCAGGAGTTGCCCGCGAGATCCAGGGGAGAAAACGGAATATCCTGTCGGCTTTTCAGGTAGGCTTCCCTGTCCTGGGCATTGATTGGGCCTCGCCAACCCTGTCTTTTATCCAGCTCCTGCAAACCCCTGCGCAAGGCTCTTCCGGCGGCATCCTGCTGAACAGGAACCATGGCCGTATTTACTGTCAGACCTGCCTCATAGACATAGTCTTCGCCGGACTTGTTGGTGTCAATACCCAGAGCCCGCAAGTTGGCTTCCGTAAAAAATTCCACCAGAAGCCGCCGCGCTTCTTCAAGATACCACTGGGCCGCTCCTCCCATACCGTCTGGCATGCTCCAGTAAACAAGCGGTTCATCAAGAGCTTGTCTATATTGGCGATCGTCAATCCATTGCAAATCGTGCATACGCCTAAGCACATAAATCTGCCTGTCCTTTGCGGCTTTCGGATCCCTGAATGGATTATATTTTGTAGGCGCTTTGGGCAAACCTGCCAGCACCGCGCACTCTGCAAGAGTAAGATCTGACGCATGCTTGCCAAAATAGTTTCTGGAAGCTGCTTCCACTCCATAGGCATTATCTCCGAGAAAAATCTGGTTCAAATAAATTGTCAGAATTTCCTGCTTGCTCAGGTCCTTTTCCAGACGATATGCCAGTATGGCCTCTTTCATTTTACGCGTATAACTGCGCTCACTGGTTAAAAGAAGCTGCTTTATTAACTGCTGGGTGATGGTGCTGCCCCCTTCTCCGGCATGACCGCTGCGGAAATTATTTATGGCAGCGCGCAGAATGGCTATGGGATCAATGCCCATATGCCTGTAAAAACCGTCATCCTCGGCTGCCAGAAAAGCCATGGGCAAAAATTTGGACATTTCCGACAGGCTGATCACATAACGCTTTTCCTTGTACAGGGTTCCCAGAACCGCCCCGTTTCTTGCAAGTATCGTTGTTGCCTGGGGAGGATTATAATCGGATATCTTCGTAATGTTGGGAAGATCCCGGGAAGCCCAGTAAAGAAGTCCGGCGGCGGCGCCGACTGCCAGAAGTCCGCAAAAAAAGCAGAAACCAAATAACCATAAAAACAGTTTGCCAATCGAGAAGCGTTTTTTTGGCTTTTTTTCTGGATTTTCTTTATCCGTCATAAATTACATCCGTATTATATGTCTGTAAGACTGAATTTAAACAATAACGAAGAAAACGTATTTCTTGTTTAAAAAAATACGCCCCGACACGACACTTTTTGGAAATTAATGTATTTTAATTACGCATATCCCGTATGGCAAGACTTATTTATCTACATAATATAATTATGTAATTATATAAAAGTATCTGGTAAAAAGAATGACGGACATTTAAGGATTTCTTTTTTAAAATAGTCAACCGGTTCTGGTTTTATCCGGAACCGGTTGAAATAAGCGTAACTTGATGGCTATACAGCCATAAAATATTATATGAATCAGGAAACAGTTATTCTGAAGAATGATAAAGGAAAGTCATTCCTTTATGGCAAATTGTCTATACACAGCCAGTGGGCTTGGGCAAGCCAGCCATTTTGCAGGCCCCTTTTCCAGGTCCTGACGGAAAGAGCTCGTAGATTTCCTTCAGCTTATAGCCTGTGCCCTTGGAAAGAATACGAACCATGGGGGCAATGCCATTCTTGCGGTAATAATCCTGAAGATAATCAAGAACCTTCTGATGTTCGGGGGTAATATCGGATATTCCTTCAGATTCCTTGACATACTCCATCCATTCGGGGCACCAGTCATCAAAACGGAGCAGGAAACCATCTTCATCTACTTCAAAGCTTTTACCTTTAAAGGTGATCTCAGCCATGTGAGCGTCCTCCTTGGACAAGATACTATGAGAATCAGCGCGGGATTGCGCCGACCCAGAAACCGGAACCAGTTCCGGCCGGATTCCCTGAAACCAGTGTAAAAAAAATTTTTTACAAAGTTTTTATGACATAAAAATATTATGCTTGCAAGTATTCCCATATTTTTATACCGGAGGATTTTTATTTCCTTTAATGGAATATAATGGAATAACTTATGCATCATAAAAAATGAACCCCAATTTTATCAATCTCTTGCGACATAAAGAACATTGCAATATTCCTTAATCTCGTCAACCAGGGCGTTTTCCTGCTCACTGTTCTCCAGGCGTTTCATTCGCAAGAATATTTGTCTTTCCCCCTCGCTATTATTGTTGGAAAGAACGGACAAAATGCGGGCGCCGCGTTTTCTCACAAGATCAAAAATGGGTTTCATCGCGCCCTGGCGATTGGCAATGGAAAAGCCCACCTGAAAACTCTCTTCCCGTACGCCTGTAATATTGACAAGAGCCTTGAAAACATCCTGCTCTGAAATAATTCCCACAAGATTTCCCTGATCAACAACTGGCAAACCGCCAATTTTATGATCAAGCATAAGCATGGCTGCCATTTCTACCGTATCATCCGGTTTTACAGTAAAAGGATTTGGTGTCATAATGGTGCTGGCCTTAATTTCTGCCAGAAGATAATGCATTTCGTACATATCCAGGGTTGTAGCCTTGGAGGGGGAAGCGTCGCGCACATCCCTGTCGGAAACAATTCCAACCAGTTTGCCATCATTACTCACAACCGGCATACGCCGCACATTGTTATCACGCATGAGTTTCCCTGTTTTGAGCAGGGAAGTATCCGGATTTACAGTAATAACATTGGGAGTCATCCAGTTGCGTACAAGCATGGGTTTCTTCCTTTTTCCATTTTTGCGGTAAAAAATAATGGCATACTGCCGACAGCCGCCCTGAAAAAATTTGCCCTGTTTAAACCTTGTTTTGATTTTTGCGGGGATGACGCCTCCTACCCCCAGGGGGTATGCGGCATCCCCTGGTGGGAAAAAACCGCCGGGGGCCGCGCAGTCCCCAGACCCCATTTTTCAGGAAACTTTATTGATGTAACTCAAGGGAAAATCTGGTTTTTATTAGTTATTGCCATCTTTTCCATAACGGATGATTATACCAGAGCAAAAAGATTTTATCTTTTCATCTAAATTATAGTGGGCAAAGAATTTTTATTCAAGAGAGTTGTGGCCAGAAAATCTTGCGGAAAATATTCCATGCCCTTGCATGCTGGTCTGGAGGAAAATGTGGAAAAAACCTTTGCGGAAAAAATAATTTCTTTTAATTCTTCCCTGAATTTCAGGGAAAGCTTACCGGAGCATATTGCTGTGATGAATCCTTTCAGGGAAAACGCGTGCGCGACTCCGGCGTCTGAAGCCTTCTATAAAAAATATTATAATGATACGGGATTGCGGCTGGCAATCCTTGGCATCAATCCGGGCCGTTTCGGGGCGGGAATAACTGGCGTTCCCTTGACCGATCCGGTACGCCTAAAGGAAATCTGCGGTATAGATATCCCCGAATGTCCAAATGCCCGCGAGCCTTCCAGTGTTTTTGTATATGAAATTATCAGGGCTTATGGCGGAGTATCAGAATTTTACAATGACTGGTACATAAATTCCGTCTGTCCACTGGGATTTTTGAAAGAAAAGTCGAGAGGAAAATGGGTGAATTATAATTACTATGACAGC
>CAYNKM010000027.1:0-10384 GCA_964397795.1 uncultured Desulfovibrio sp.
GTTTACCCAGTGATCTTTCAAGGGATCTACAATTGTTTCCCATACGGGATTTACTCCAGGAAGCTGCCAGCCCAAACGCGGTTTTAACTTTGTGGGAAGATAGGTTTTTTCTACCGTACATGGGAAACAGATATTTTGATGCTCCCAGGGGTAGGCAGGCAAGTTGATCCATGAAGTCTGGTCGGGAAACAGGGCTTGAACAGTGGATGAAGGAGCCAGCAAATATGTGGAAGCGGCAGTTGAGCGTACTCTTTCAATGCCGGCGCTGCTCTGCTGCAGGGAAGGTAAAACTCTTGCCTGATGATTCTCCGGCAGGTTTTCCCTTATATAGCGCTGGAGGATGGCATGGGGCCCAATTTCAATAAATATATTTATTCCCAAATCATAAAGGGTTCTGATTGCGGCGTCAAAATTAACCACATGACGCATATTGTCCCACCAGTAGTCCGCGTTGAGTTCGGAAGAAGACAGGCTGCGGGATCTTACTGTTGAGATGAAAATGTTTTTTGAGGAAGAGGAGGGCGCAAGTCCATCCAGCATTTCCTTCATGAAATCTTTGACCTGATCCATATGCCTGCTGTGAAAAGCGTAATCCAGATCAAGCATGCGGAAAAAAATATTTTTGCCTTCAAAAGAGGCGCCCAGCTCAATAAGCGCTTCTTCATCTCCTGAAAGCGTGCTGTTATGGGGAGAATTGGCAGCCGCAATTTCAATTTTACCTGAAAGGCCAAGACGATCCAGTTCGGCCTGGGCCTCCTTTGCGCCAAGGCCTATCGCGGCCATACGACCAAGGCCTCTTGTCTTTTCCTGGGCGGTACTGCGGGCATGAATAATTCTTATTGCCTCGTCCAGGGTTAGGAAGCCCGCTCCCCATGCCGCCGCTATTTCTCCCACGCTATGCCCGCAAGTGGCTTCCGGTTCAATGCCCATCTCTTTAAATAGGGCGGTGAGGGCCGCCTGGATCGCAAAAAGAAGGGGCTGGCTTATGGCGGTATCCTGGAAGGTCTCCTCCGACTCCCCAAATAGCATGTCAAGAAGTGACCATCCGAAAACCTTCTCCATCTCTGTATCAAGATAATCCAGCATTCTGGCAAACGCGGGGGATTCCTGATACAACTGCCTGCCCATTCCATACCATTGGGCGCCATTGCCATTATATATAAAGGCTATGCGTCCCGGTTTTTGCAAGGCCGTTTCAACGCTTATGTGCCTGGAGCTTTTGCCCTGGCTGAAATCTTTCAGGGCCTTGATCCGTTCGCTTTTGCTATCGGCCAAAAGGGCCAGCCGTTTTTCCAGTAAAGAACGGCGGAAGAACGCGTTCCATGCCAAATCGGTAAAATTTTCTTCAGGCAGTCCCTCAAGCAAATCCGCATAATCCTCTGCCAGCCTTGCAAGACTGCCCTGGGTTTTTGCGCTTATGACAAGTGGAAGGGAAACCGCAGGCGTACTTGCGTATTCTGTTGCCGGATTTTCTTCTGGCAGACTTTGGCGCAGGAGAATGTGGGCGTTGAGGCCTCCAAATCCAAAGGAATTTACAGCCCCGATCAAGGGCTTGCCGCCATCTGATTTGAGGGTTTCGCCATCCGCGGCGCAATATATATTAAGATCCTTGAAATTTATATTGGGATTGGGATTATAATCAAAGGGCATCGGGGGAATTTGCCCATGCTTTAAGACCAGAATGGCTTTTATGATGCCGGCCATTCCCGAAGCTGGTTCAAGATGGCCAAAATTGGCCTTGGCAGAACTGACAGGAAGCGGACGTGAACGATATTTGCCATAAGCGCCGCCTATGGATTCGGCTTCCGCGGGATCTCCCACCGGAGTCCCAGTTCCATGAGCTTCCACATACGATATATCATTGGCGTCCAGACCGCTTCTGGCAAGCGCGCTGCTCATAAGTTCCGTTTGGGCCTGGCAGCTTGGAATTGTTAACCCCTTTTTGCCCGCCCCATCCGAATTAACGCCGCTTTCCATGATAACCGCGTGAATATGATTCCTGTCAGCCAGAGCGCGATCAAGCGGCTTGAGAATAAGAATCGCTCCGCCTTCCCCACGCACATAACCATCTCCTGCGGCGTCAAAGGGCCGGCATTGGCCGCTTGCCGATAACATGGAAGCATGACTGAAGCCAATAAAGGGATATGGATGCATCAACATGTTGATGCCGCCGGCCAGAGCCATTGGAATTGCCCCGCTGACCAGCGCCTGACATGCTTCATGCAATGCCGCCAGACTGGAAGAGCAGGCAGTGTCAATCGCAAGGGATGGACCGTGAAGATCAAATATGTAGGATATGCGGTTGGCGACAATGCTTAATGTGTTTCCAGTCATGGTATGCGCGCTTATGCTGGAAAGATCCATAAGTGCGTTCTGTCCATAATCCATACCAGAAACGCCTATATATACCCCGCATTCGCTTCCCCTGTATTGTTGATCCGTCAGGCCCGCGTCTTCCATGGCTTCATGCGTCATTTCCAGGAGCAGACGCTGCTGCGGATCCATCCATGCGGCTTCGCGGGGAGATATATTGAAAAAAGAGGGATCAAAAAGGAAGGCGTCCTTAAGGATACCCGCTGAAAAAGATACGCTCCTTCCAGGCTCTCCCCTGGTTGGGTGTTGCAGAACATCTGTGGGCCAGCGTTCTTCCGGAATTTTGCTTATGGCGCTTTTGCCGCTCATAAGCGCTTCCCACATGCCTTTTTCGTTCTTTATATTTGAAGGAAAACGCATTCCCATGCCAATGATGGCAATCGCGGTCCTCTCAAGAGGAAGCTGGGGGCGCGCTGAAAACCTGGTTTCTGACATCGTATCCGGTAACGGGATTTGTCTCCCGTCCTAAATTTAAAATTTGGTAATAAAAGCTTTATTGGCAGGTATCGAATTTTTAATACAGTATTGGGCAAGAAAATAAGGATTATTTTGGCTTTTTACAAGGTAAATATAGTATTAAAAACGATTTTTTGCTGACCAGGCCAGATGGGAGAAAATCTGTTTCTTGATGAAAAGGCGAGAGATTCCGGTTCAGCAGGGAATATTGTAGGGACCAGCCAAAATCTTTACGCGCCGCTCCTGATGCTCGCAAAAGCATTGTGATTATGTATTGATTCCATGCTTTCCACTTCCACCTCAAAGCTCTTTACATTCTTCTCCTGGGCAAGAAGCAGGGCGGCCTTTCTCGCGACGTCTTCAACAAATGCCGGCCGCGCAAACGCCTGTTCGGTGACCTGTTTTTCATCTTCCCTTTTCAGCAGGGTATATACGGCAGAAGACGCGGATGCTTCCGCCAGTCGTATAAAGTTATCAAAATAAAAAAAATTGTTTAAATCAAGTTTCATCCGTATCAAAGCCCGCTGGCTATGGGCTCCTCCCTCACAAATTGCCATTGAGCACGGGCAGACAGTCATGACGGGAATTTCCAGAAAAACGGATACAAAAAAAACGCTTTTTTCAAGCTTGGCCTCCAGACCGCATTGATAGGCCATGTCCGCCTTGATGCCGGAGGGAGAAGGCTTGTTTACAAACAGGGGAAAGCTCAAGGAAACCTGGGCACAGGGAGAACAAAGACGTCCGCATAAATCCTCAAGCAGATTTTGCAGGGAATTTTTTTCCAGAATACCGTCCCAGGCATTGATGACTTCAATAAATCTGCTCATATGGGCGCCTCTTTGCCTGCTGGAAAGCGTTACGCCAAGGGAGCACGTGGCTATCGTAGTCTGCAGTGACTGATTGCTGTCGGGAATTTTCAGACGGATCTGTAAAGCTTTTATACCCACATTATTTATAATTAAGGGAATGTCCGGATTAAGATTCTGTATATCGGGCAGGGTATCTGGATATCGGGGAGCGTTCATTGTGCTAGATCCTTTTTTGGCGAACAATTATGATAAACTTTTGTCGCCAGATTGTACAGTGCCTTTAAGAAGCGCGGTTTTGGGAGAAGGAGAGCTTGAGGCGGTTTTATACTTGATAAAAGAAGAATTGTCCCAGAAAGATTGTTTTGAGTATTCTTAAATCGGTACTGGGGAATTTAAAAAATGGATAAAACTTTTTAAGCGCGGCGATAAAGATGACCATATCGCCTGTGACGCGCCCTACCGGCCGGAAGGCCCGTCATATGACGCGAAAGATGATAAGTCAGATCATTTTTTTATTTCCCATACGGAAGCGTTTATCAGGATGTCTTTATTGTGGAGGTCAGGGACTCTTTCAACAAGTTTTTTGCTTATTTTAAAGCCCTTTTTTCTTGAGCTTTCCAGGAAAAGATGAAAAATATCGCGGCCAGGCTCGGCTATCCACGCCATGCCCTGTTTTTCAAGCGCATAATCCAGCAGATCCAGAACCGGTTTAATGAAGCGTTTTTCATAAATTATATCCCCTGCCCAGATGTGGTATAAACCATGCGCTTTTAAAGCCGGCGCGCGCCAGTCCATTGCCAGACAGACCGGTGGCTTGATGTTGTTTAAAATGGCGTTCTGCCTGCAAAACCCGATAGCCTGAGGCTCGTAGTCGGCCGCGATAACCTGGGCGCCGAGTTTTTGGCCAAGAAGGGCGGTAAAACCAAGACCGCAACCCAGATCAAGGCAGCGCCTGCCCCGAATGTCACTTTCATTTTCTGCCAGCCATTTGGCCAGGGCGAAACTGGAAGGCCAGAGTTCCGTCCAATAGGGAATTCTTTCGTCTGGATTATCCTCTTCCATTGCCTCCCAGATTTCTTCCAGATCGCCATAACGGTTCAGTGTCCAGCGCCATTCGCCCACTTTGAGTAAAATCTGGTTTCCTTTCAGCTGGCCGCTTATATTTGAAAGTTTCATTCCAGACAGATAAGGCGAAAGGCCGTCCCTGTACAGGGGACATTGTTTTTTATAGGAATTAATGGTATTTGCGAACGCAAAAAAGGTTTTAAAAGCGGATTTGGCAAACCAGGGTTTACGTCTTTTCAGATATTTTCATGCGCCAGGAATTTCATATGTCTGCGACCATTTTTGATCTGATTATAATAATAACCTTCATATTCTATCTGGTTGGGGGTTATATTACAGGTTTTATTTCACAGTTTTCCGGTATTTTTTCACTTGTGGCAGCGTTCTGGGCAATGAGCCAATGGACTGATTTGCTTGTGCCTTATCTTCCGGCCATGGAATCCTCCTGGCGTCCAATAGTGGCCGCCGTCATTATCTTCTTTACCGTAATGATTCTGGTGGGCATCCTGGCAAGAATCCTGGAAAAAATCCTGATTTTTTCCCATGCCGGCTGGCTGAATAAAATTTGTGGCGTAATAGCCAGTTTGATAAAATGCATTATTATTTGGACCCTGATTTTCCTGCTTCTGGAATATTTCTTTCCTTCTGCGGAATTTGTCCAGTCATCATTTTTCCTTCCGTATTTCAACAAGATCATTGAATCGATCCGGCAATGGCTTCCCCAGGATTTAATCAGATTTCCCGGCTAATTGGTTCAGGCAATGAAAAGTAAATTCAGCTTGTCATAAAGGATGTTAAAATGGATAAGGACTACTGCGCAAGTTTGCTATCGCTTCAGAAGGTTCTGGAAAAGCTTGTCTCTCCGGAGGGCTGTCCCTGGGACAGGGAGCAGACTCCTCTTTCCCTGGCCGATTATATTATTGAGGAAAGTCATGAGCTCGTTTCCGCAATCCGTTCCGGCAAGCCGGACGACGTAAGGGACGAGTTGGGAGATCTGATTTTCCTGCTTCTGTTTGTTTCCCTGCTTTATGAAAAAAAAGGTCAATTTTCTCTGGCCGATGCCCTGGATAATGCCAGCGACAAAATGATTAGACGCCATCCGCACGTTTTTGCGGACGGCCAATATAAAAATCCTGAAGAGCATCTGAAAAACTGGGAGCGGATCAAAAAGGAAGAGCATAAAAAAGCTGGAGACGAGCAGGGGCTTTTCTCAAGCCTGCCAGAAAGTCTGCCTCCGCTTATAAAAGCCTACCGTATTCATTCAAAGGCCGCCAGAGCCGGTTTTACCTGGCCGACTGATGAAGAGGCGGAGCAGCAGGTGGAAAGCGAATGGCTCGAATGGGTGGATGTCGCCCAGACTGATGATGTGGAAGCGCAGAAACATGAACTGGGAGATATTCTGTTTAGTCTCGTGGAAGTCGGGAGAAGAAAAGGAATAAAGGCAAATGAAGCCCTGGACTTTGCTACAAGGCGTTTTTTGCGCCGCTACGCGCTCATGGAAAAGATCGCGAAGGAAAGAGGTCTGGAGCTGGAATCCCTGAGTCTGGATGAAAAAGACGAACTATGGAATGAAGCAAAAAATATGGAATAACAGGGAAACAGCGTCAGTATTTTTAAGCCGGGCATTCCTGTGTTTGCTCCCTTTTTTATGTCTGACGCTCTTTTCCTGTCGCCACCATTCTCCTGATAATGGTCTGCTGCCCCGTCCCCAGCCTGGCTATACTGCCTGGCTTGAAAAGCAGTCCATGGCTGTCCAGGCGGATAAACTGATTTCCGAAATATCCCAGACGGATCGCATATGGATGTTTTCCGGCCAGGGCGCTCCTGTGGATGCGCTGCTTAAGGCCGCGCCCCAGTGGCTTGAGCTTTCTTCAGTACAGTTTCCTCCAAAGACCTTCCTGAAAAAACTTCTTTCAGATTTTCCCGCCTTTTATGAGGCAGGAGTGAAAGGTCTTTACCTGGGCCCGCTTGGGGAAGATCAGTCATACTGGCATAGTCAGGGGAAAAAATCTGTTTCAGATCGACCGCTTCCCGCATCCCTTATGCTCGATCCTCTTATAGGGGATGAAAAAATCTTGAATAATCTGGTCGAAGCGGCGGAAAAAGCCGGCTTTGAACTGGGCGCCGATATTGTTTCAGCCGAAACTTCCATGGGGCCGGATTTTTTTCTCCAGGCGCGAAATACCACCGGACATACCGGTCTTTATGCCATGCTTGAACTTCCCCGGAATATGTGGGATCAGGCCCCTGTCTCTTCCTCAGAATGGGATGGGATGGCCCTGTCTCCAGATCAGGTCGGGAAATTTTCCGCCCAGGGCATTTTGCCGGAAAGCCTGGCAAGGGATAAGCGGGAGTGGGGATTGCCCTCCGGCTGGGCCGTAACCGGAGAAGTCATGGGCATAGACGGAAAACTGCGGCGATGGCTTTATCGTTTTGAGGGAGATCCCAAAATTCCTGTCTTTCTCTGGCAAGATCCTTCCGCCCTGGCCCGCAAGGTCTTTTTTGGAGCAATCATTCAGCAAACAGGCTTTTGGCGTTTGCCGCTTGCCGGTTTGCGTATAAGCGCGCTTATGGGATTGGAGCCGCTTTCAAATTTTAATTCCGAACCGGATGAAGTGAAAAATTCTTCTCCTGGGCTCGACGCCCTTAGTATCCTTGCGGATTGCGTTCACCGTTATGGCGGCTGGGCGTTACAGGCGGATCCTGTGCCTCCTGCCATAGTGGAAGCCGTACTCGCCGGCAATTGTGACTTCTGCCGTGAAGATATAACGGAAGATCTGGTGCTCAAGGCCATTAAAAGTGGAAATCCTTCGGAACTCCTAAAATTATATAACCGCTGGCTAAAGTTCAATCTGGATCTGAAAAGACTGGCGCGCGGCTTTAATTTCCGTACGGCATTTAAGGATTTTTATAAGGAAGTCGTTCCCGCCGGAAAGGATTCACTATCTGACAAACCCGAAGGGCCTAACAGGGATTTTGTATTAATGACCCTTCTGTCATGGCGTCTGGGCTTGCCTGGACTGGCTTTTATCACTCCTGAAGAACTTGGAATCAATTCCACTTCCCGCACGGGCAATAATCTTTTGAATTTGGAGTCTGAAAAAAATTTGAAAAATATCCTTGCCTTCCGGTCGGAATGCTCTCTGGCGGAAGGCAGATTGATTGGGACTTTTGGCAGCGCAAACAGTTCAATGGCCGTTTTAAGCTCGTTGCCTGAAAAAGGTTACTGGCTTCTGGCGACAAACTTTTCCAGAAAAGAGGATAAAATCTCTGTTTCCCTTCCCAAAAAATGTGTCAGGGCAATTGACGCCGCGGACAGAAAAGACATGAGTCATTATTTGTCCAATAAAGGCCTGAATTTTGCCATTCCCCTTGACGGACATGAAGCAAGGCATGTAATTTTTTACATGGATTAATAAAATCTCCCAACCAGATGTAGATATAGCCTAAAGCAAGGAGCCGCCCATGAGTGAAACTCAAAAAACGGAAACCTCCGCTTCCGGACAGGATGTCCAATCCTCCTCCGCGGACAGCATGATTCACGATACTCCGGATATGACAACAGCCAGGGAAGACGCCAACTCTTCTGAAAAAATTTCCCTGTCAAAAGAGGATGCGGGAAGAGATGGCGCTTCTACGCAAATACCCAATCCTCCAGACTATGACAGGGATGACAAAAATTTTGACAAGCCGGAGATTTTTCAGAGTAAATGGGGAGAAATATATAATTTTTTAGCAAAAATTGGCCCTCTTTACATTCTGCTATTCATCTGCCTGATGGTCTGGCCGGATTACTGGCAGAAGGGGACAGGCCTTTTCTGTCCTCCCGAAATCCGTTCGGTCACAGCTTATTTGCACTGTATCCAGGAATCTTCCTGGCTTGCGCCTATGGCAATGGACAATGGTGTCTGGGCCATTCCGCAGTGGCCGCTTTTTTACCTTTTCATAGGCCTTCTCGCATTAATTCCAGGCCTTGCGGAAGCTAACTGGCTTATCCCGCTTGTCTGCGCATCCTCTGCCGCCATCGCCGTTTTGGGGGCGTTTTTCTTTACCCATGCCGCCGGTTTTGGCTCGCGGGTCGCTTTTGCCGCGTCTCTTATCCTCCTTTGCGCGCCCATTTTTGCTCCATTGCATCACTTTTTCGGCCCTGTTTCCCTGGCTACGGGACTTATGCTCTTTTCGCTTGCCTTTTTTTGTCGTGGCTGGAAGGCGCAGAGAGCCTGGTTATCGCTGCCTCTCGCTTTTATTTGCGCGGGTCTGGCCGGGTTATGCGGTGGCGTGCTATACATTGCCGTGCCATTGCTGGGAAGCTTTTTCTATCTTGTCTGGCTTGGCAAGTATAGAAGGGGGCAGGCGATGGACGCCGTTTCAGGATTTTTATTAATGCTGATTATTATCGGCGTCTGGATAGGAATGATAGCGCTTGGAAATTATCCTGAATCCTATCTTTCCAATTTGTTCAGAGACAGTATCAGTCTGTCCTGGCCTCCTTCCCATTTATGGTATCTCGCATTCATTGCCGGCCTGGCGGGAATTTTGCCCTGGACTTTAAGCATTTTCGGTGTTTCCTGGATAAGGGTTCTAAAAGATTCCGTTAAATCTTTCGCGGCTTCGCGCCATGAGAATGGAAGCGCCCTTATGTGGATTTCCCTTGTGCTGGTTTGCTGCCTTAGCCTCTTTGTTCCCCATACCCCTCTTGTGGCCATTACCATAGCCTCCCTTTTGGCCCCGCTTCTTGGAAAAGCCTTTATCAGACTCTCTCCCCTCGGCAACCGCTTCTTTTTCCTTCTCGCGTCTCTTTTTGTTATTTTCATTGGAGGCGTTTTGGTAGCCCTGCATTTTGAAAATTCCCAAAACCTGATTTTCGCGCATCTGCCCGTGCAGCCTCCTGCTTTCGCCGGCGCGGAACTGCAGAATCTGACCGGCATTCTTGTAATAGGGATTGTATTGATTGTTGCCGGTCTATTGGGCTTTTTCTTTGTGAAGCGATCAAGAGGTGGTGGCGGAATGATTTATGCGTCTATTGTGGCCGTCGCAATCTGCCAGATAGTCCTTTTCATGATAGCGCCTGTTCTTCATGAAAATCCCGCCCTGCCCCTTAAAACCATGGATGCCATAGCCAGCGAAGTGGAAAAGGCCAAATCCGCTCCTCCGGCTCCAAAAGTGTCACATGAAGGGGCGGCAAATGCCCAGCCTGAAACGCCTGTAAAGGAAGAACCTCCCCTGGCAGCGCCGCCCGCGCCTTCGGCTCCCGATAATGCGCAATCCGTAAATCCGGAGCGTTTGCCCAATTTACCGATTCCGGAAGAAAAAGAACTCCAGAAACCACAGGAAAGCCTCCCTCCAGTCCAAATCCCTGAAGAACAAACCCCTCCGGCTTCTGAAAATAATCTTCCCGGCGAAGAGCGGGGAACATCGGGAGAAACTTCTCAAAAACCAGCCGATATAACGGAGACTCCTCCTGACATGACAGAAGCCCCCAAAAAACAGGCGGAAGACGTGATAATTGTTGACAAGATTATACCGCCAAAGCAGGAATAGAAATATTCAGTATCCCGATAAAAAAGGCCATCTCTTCCGTTTTTATACGCCCGAGATGGCCTTTCTTTTTAAAAACGCTCTGTTTAAACTATGTGTTGTTTTTCTGGGGGATGACAACTTTTGTGAACAAAAGTTTTCTC
>CAYNKM010000028.1:0-10247 GCA_964397795.1 uncultured Desulfovibrio sp.
AAAGGGCAGGTTGCCTGAAAATGAGCCTCGTACAGCCGAAGATACGGCAGCCCTTATTTCAGTTCTGGAAAAAGAGATGCGGCAGGCGGCAAGAGATCTTGAGTTTGAACAGGCGGCCAGTTTGAGGGATCGCATCCGCGATCTTCGGTCGCGTCTTATCGCATTGCCAGCATAATGTTCTTTCGGGAAAAAGATTATGCCAAATAAACCTATTCAGGAAATTCCAGAAGAAATTGTTCAGCACGCGAAAAAGCTTCAGCAAGAACTGACTCGTCACAATTATTTATATCATACGCTTGATCAGCCCGAAATTTCGGATGACGCCTATGACGCTCTTTTCAGGGAACTTTTGGATCTGGAAAACAGGTATCCCGAATTAAGGACTCCTTCTTCCCCGACAAACCGCATCGGTGGCGCGCTTCTCGAAAAACTTGCCAAAAAGCCGCATGTCCTTAGGATGTATGGACTTGACAATGTGTTTTCAACAAAGGAGTGGCTTGAATTTGTTGAACGCATGGAAAGACACTGGGCAAGCAAGGGTTTGGGCAAATTGCCATTGGTGTTCTGGTGTGATGCCAAGCTTGGCGGGCTGGCCATGGAAATCATCTATGAAAATGGTCAGATGATCGAAGCCCTGACCAGGGGAGATGGAGAAACAGGGGAAGTGGTCACGGAGGCTGCCCGTACTGTCCGCAACCTTCCCCTGCTTTTGGCGGGATCTGGCCCGTTTCCGCAGAGACTGGAAGTGCGGGGTGAAGTTGTAATTTTTCGTAAGGATTTTATCAGTCTCAATGAAAGACAGGAAGAGGCGGGGCTGAAAATCTTTTCAAATCCCAGAAACGCGGCTGCCGGAGCCTTGCGCCAGCTTGATCCGAAAATCGCCGCTTCCAGGCCAATGAGATTTCTCGCCTATGGTCAGGGGCAAATTATCTGGGGGGATGCCAAACCCTTTCTAACCATGCGGGAGGCCATGGAAAATTATGTAAAATGGGGTTTTTCCATTCCTCCGGATGGTAGACTCTGCGAGGGAACGGAAGCGGTTACCGACTATGTGGAATGGGTAAGACTTCACCGCGATAACTTTCCCATGGAAATTGATGGCGCGGTAGCCAAGCTTAATAATTTAAAAGCCCAGGAAGAATTGGGTTTTACAGCCAGGGCGCCGCGTTTTGCGATCGCGTTTAAATTTCCGGCCAGACATGCCCAAACCAGACTTAAGGCGATTGAAATCCAGGTCGGAAGAACAGGCGTATTAACTCCCGTAGCCGTTCTGGAACCCGTGCCGGTTGGTGGGGTGACTGTTTCCCATGCCACCCTGCACAATGAGGATGAGATCAAGACCCTTGATTTGAGGGTTGGGGATACGGTTACTGTGCAGCGGGCCGGCGATGTCATTCCCCAGATTACCGGCGTTGATCTGTCACGGCGCGATCCCGACGCCAAACCTTATGAATTTCCCCGTGTTTGTCCCGCCTGCGGTCAGCCCGCCCACCGTGAACCAGGCGAAGCGGCCTGGCGATGTGACAATCTGGCCTGCCCTTCAATAAATATGAGGGCTATCCTGCATTTTGTTTCCAAATCCGGACTGGATATTCAGGGTCTTGGCCAGCAATGGATAAGGCAGCTTGTGGATTCGGGGAGGGTCAAGTCTCCCGCCGATCTTTTTACGCTTACTGAAGCCGATCTTGTCAAATATGACAGGATGGGCCCTGTTCTTGCCAAAAAAATAATTGAAGCCCTGGATACGGCCAAAAAGGATGCCACTCTGGCACGGCTTATCAGCGCTCTTGGAATCAGGCATGTGGGTACGCAAACAGCCCGGGAACTTGCGGAAAATTTTTCCAACATGGATGAACTCGCGCATGCGAGCGTGGAAAGATTAATGGAGATCCCCGATATTGGCCCGGAAGTGGCTGCATCCATCCGGTATTTTTTTGAAACGCCATCCAACAAGGATATTCTTGACAGATTAAAAAAATATGGCTTATGGCCACAAAGCCATCCCGCCAGGGAATCGCGATCTTCAGGGGGAGAGCTGGCGGGCAAGACCGCGCTTTTCACGGGGACTTTGAGCGTTCCCCGGGCTGAAGCCCAGGAAATGTTTGAAAAAGCCGGCGGAATAGTAAAAAGTTCCGTAGGCAAAAATCTGGATTATGTCATCGCGGGTGAAAATCCTGGTTCCAAACTGCAAAAGGCGAGAGAACTGGGTTTAAATGTTCTTGATGAACAGCAATTCCATAAACTTTTCGAGAACAATGGAGTTGATCTTCCACAAGGAGGGAAAAATGAGTGATAAAGCCAAACTTGGAATAATAGTGATGGGCGCCAACGGCCGGATGGGGCAGACCCTGATCCGCCTTTTACAAAGTAATCCGGCAATGGAATTGGCCGCGGCGGTGGACAGGGAAAAATATACCGGAAAAACTCCCATTGAAGCGCCATTTTTTGACAATATTGAAAAGGCGATAGCGCACGCCCCCGATTCTGTAATTGTTGATTTTTCTTCGCCAGAAGCTAGCCTGACGGCGGCAAGAGCGGCGGCGCAGAAAAATATGCCAATTGTGATCGGCACAACCGGCCTTGATTTTAATCAAAAACTTGAACTGGAGGAATTGGCCAGAGAAATTCCCATTGTCTGCTCGCCCAACATGAGCGTTGGCATGAATACTCTTTCAGATGTTCTTCCCCAGGTGGTGGGGGATCTCGGATCCGCTTTTGACATGGAACTTGTAGAGGTTCATCATCGCGACAAGAAGGACGCTCCAAGCGGATCAGCCCTTCTTTTGGCGGAAGACATGGCCAAGGCGCGGGAATGGGAAATCGGCCAGGTCCTGAACACTTCCGAATTGGGTTTTAATGGCGCCAGGCCTGAAAAAACCATAGGGGTGCATTCTATCCGCGCCGGCAATATTACCGGCATTCATACCGTATATTTCTTTGGCCCTGGCGAATATATAAAAATCGAGCATGTCGCGGAATCAACCGATATTTTCGCCATTGGCGCCTTGCGAGCCGCAAAATGGTTAAAGGGCGAGCCTCCCCATAAGCTCTTTACCATGCGCAATGTGGTCGCGGATGGAAGATTTATCGACGACAAGCACAGAAGAGACGATGGCTGGTGGTAAAAAAGCCTTTTTAAACGGGGCAATCATGTTATTTTACCGGATTTGATTTGCGGTAACTGATTTGATTGCCCTGGAGGAAATAATGAAAATTCTGATTACTCCCCGTTCATTCGGCAAGACCAATCCCGATATCTTCTCCCGCCTGGAAAAAGCCGGTCTTGAAATAGTGCGAAATACTACGGGCCATACGCTTTCCGAAGAAGATATGAGCGAATTGATAGCCGATTGCGAAGGAGTTATTTTAGGCATTGATCCGCTAAATGAAAAGGTTCTGGCCAATGCGCCCAAGCTTCGCGTCGTTAGCCGCTATGGAGTCGGCCTGGACAATATCGATCTGGAAGGCTGCCAAAAACGGGGAATAAAATTATCCCGTACCCTGGGCGTCATTGACAATATTGTCGCCGATTACGCCTTCGCGTTTATGCTGGCGGTCGCGCGTCGTCTTGCCCTGGCGGATCGTCAGTGCCGCCGGAATGACTGGACCAAGGTTGTCGGACTGGATATTTATGGAAAAACAGTTGGCATAATTGGCCTTGGAGCCATCGGAAAATGCATGGCGAAACGCTGCAAGGGCTTTGATATGCGCATTCTGGCCAGCGATCCGGTGTGGGATGACAATTTTGCCCGCGAATATGGAATCACGAGGGTGGATGCGGATGAAATTTGCAGACAGGCCGATTTTGTCACCCTTCATTGCGTGCTGAACGATCATACCAGACAAATTATCAACGCGGATCGTATCGCGATGATGAAACCCCGCGCTGTTCTTGTAAATACCGCCAGAGGAGGTCTTGTGGACGAGGCCGCCCTTCTGGAAGCACTGAAAAATGATCGCATATGGGGCGCCGGTCTTGACGTTTTTGATCATGAGCCTCCCGAAAATCCCTTATGGCGGGAACTGGACAATGTGATTATCAGTTCCCATTGTTCAACTTCAACTTTTGGGGCTTCAGAACTCATGGGGGAACTTTCAGTTGATAATTTATTAAGAGATTTGGAATTAAATTAATAAAAATTTAAAAAATTTATCAATTATATCTGGACGTGGCCAACTAAATACTTATAATTTAAAAATGGCGCGGAAAAATCCGCGTAATATACTGGCGCGGGCGCGGCAGTGATTTATTGATGATTTGTGACAATCCCCAGGAGGATCTTGATATGTCCAAAATTATTGGCATTGACCTTGGCACAACCAACTCATGCGTCTATGTCATGGAAGGCAAGGAACCCAAATGCATCACAAATCCGGAAGGCGGTCGCACGACCCCTTCCGTTGTCGCGTTTACAGACAAGGAAAGGCTTGTAGGTGAACTCGCAAAACGTCAGGCGGTAACCAACCCCAAAAGAACAATTTTCGCGATAAAACGCCTGATGGGACGTAAATATGATACCGGCGAAGTGGAACGCTGGAAAGAAAATTCTCCTTACAACATTGTCAAGCTCCCCAATGGCGACGCCGGCGTTGAAGTTGACGGCAAAACCTACAGCGCTCCTGAAATATCCTCAATGATCCTGGCCAAGCTGAAAGCCGACGCCGAAGCCTATCTCGGTGAAACCGTAGTGGAAGCCGTTATCACCGTCCCCGCGTATTTCAACGACGCCCAGCGCCAGGCGACCAAGGACGCGGGCCGTATTGCCGGTCTGGATGTCAAACGTATCATTAATGAACCCACTGCCGCATCTCTTGCCTATGGAGCCGAGAAAAACAAGAAAGAAGAAAAGATAGGCGTATTTGACCTCGGCGGTGGCACATTTGATATCTCCATTCTTGAAGTTGGCGAAGGCGTGGTTGAAGTTCAGTCAACCAACGGCGATACCTTCCTCGGTGGCGAAGATTTTGACCAGCGCATTATTGAATATCTTGTTGAAGAATTTAAGAAGGACAAGGGAATTGATCTTTCCCAGGATTCCATGGCCCTTCAGCGTCTTAAGGAAGCGGCGGAAAAAGCCAAAAAAGAACTTTCCACAGCCATGGAAACCGAAATCAACCTGCCCTTTATCACAGCCAATCAGGCGGGCCCGCAGCATTTACTGATAAAACTGACCCGCGCAAAGCTCGACGCCCTTTGTTCAGAGCTTGTCGATCGCACAATTGAGCCATGCAACCAGGCTCTTACAGACGCCGGCATTGACCCTAAAAATGTTGATGAAATCCTCCTGGTTGGCGGCCAGACCAGAATGCCTCTTGTCCAGACAACTGTTGGCAAGTTCTTCGGCAAGGAACCCAATCATTCTGTGAATCCCGATGAAGTTGTCGCAATGGGCGCGGCCATTCAGGGCGCCATCCTTTCTGGTGATGTAAAAGACGTCCTTCTCCTTGACGTCACTCCTCTTTCCCTGGGTATTGAGACCATGGGCGGCGTATTCACGCCTCTTATTGAGCGCAATACGACAATTCCCACCCGTAAAAGCCAGACATTTACCACCGCTGCCGATAATCAGCCTTCAGTTTCAATCCATGTCCTGCAGGGTGAAAGGCCAATGGCAGGGGACAATACCACTCTGGCCCGTTTTGATCTGACCGGTATTCCTCCGGCTCCGCGCGGCGTGCCCCAGATTGAAGTCACTTTTGATATTGACGCCAACGGCATTGTGAATGTTTCCGCGAAGGATATGGGAACAGGCAAGGAACAGACCATCAAGATTACAGCCAACTCCGGCCTCTCCAAAGAAGAGATCGATGTTCTGGTCAAGGAAGCTGAAGCCCACGCCAGCGAAGACAAGAAGAAGAAAGAGCTTATAGAAGCCCGTAACCATGCCGACGGCCTTATTTATCAGACCGAAAAGACCCTGGCCGATTTGGGAGACAAGGCAGTGGCAACAGTGCGCAGCGATCTGGAATCCAAAATCGCAAATCTTAAAAAGCTCATGGAAGGAGAAGACGCGGCGGCCATCAAGACTGCCGCAGATGAACTCGCAAAAGCTTCCCATGAACTTTCCCAAACCCTTTATCAGCAGCATACCCAGGCAGAACCTCACGCTGACGCGGGAGCCGCGGGCGCACAGTCCGGATCCGCCCAGGGTGGTGACGATGATGTTGTTGACGCTGATTTCACAGAAGTCAAGAAATAAAATTCTTTAGGCGCGATTAAAGCGTCTTGCCACAATTGGCAGCCTATATTAAAAAGGTCTGGCATAAGTCAGACCTTTTTCTTTTTAATAAACATAATGACCTTTTTTACTTTTAATAAAAAAGCTATGCTGGTTTGCACCTGATAATTAATTTATTCCCGCAAAACATCCAAACAAAAAGGCGACACGATGATGATCCTGCCGGCTCTTTTAAAGGTTGAAAAGTGGCATACTGAAAGGAGGCAAAACGCCTGGATTATTTTAAAAAGCCTCTCTTGCCTCATTCTTCTTTTCTGTCTTGTATCCTGCCAGTGGCCTGGCTTTTTGAGTTCCGGCAGAAACGCTTCGGGAATTTTAAAAAATCCGTGCGTGGTTCTGGCTTTGCCCACCGACGGCCCATACGCCCAATTCGCTCAAAAGATTAAAAGGGGCGCAGCGCTGGCAAGGGAAAATCTGGCGCAAGATGGCGTTAATCTGACAATAGAAAACATAAATACTGGTTCTCCCGACTGGATAAGCAGACTGGATGCCCTGCCCCCTGTATGCGCCATTGTTGGCGGTCCATTGCAGAAGGATAAATATATGCAGGCGCGCAAATCGGGAATACTGGATAAAAGAGTCTTTTTCTCTTTTATTCCTGTTCTTCAGGGTGATGACGAGGGCAAGCGAGCCTGGCGTTTCTTCCCTGGCCCGCAGGATCAGATTGATTCCCTCGTAAAATTCGTATCGGATGATCTCAATATTCGCACCTTTGCCTCTTTTTATCCCCAGGATTCTTATGGACCAAGGATGAGCGATTTACTTGAAAAAAGTTTACAACAAAAACATATTCCCATGCAAAAAGCTTCCTATGTGCCAGGAGCGCCCGCAAGCTGGAGCAAAGCCATAAAGCCTCTGATCAATCCTATTTCGTCCGGCGGCAATCCAATTCCACAGACAATGTTTGAAGCCCTGTTTTTGCCTGATTCATGGAAAAATATGGATATGATTACCACCAGTCTGCTCTATAACGGGGAAGACCGTTTGGCACTTCTGGGCACAACCCTCTGGGAACAGGGACTTGCCGGTAAACAGATACCCAAGGCGGGTAAATACGCTCTGGCAATTTTTCCCGGAGCATACAGGAAGGATCTGGCGCCCAAAAAAGTCCGCGATAACGGCAATGATTTCTGGATTGCCCTGGGATATGATTTTATCAATTTTGCGGTTAATACCGGTATAGCTTCCCGACTGGAAAACACGGATATCAATATGAGAAATATGCGGGCGGGAAGCGCAATAAGCGCCATGGCTCCCATCAATTGGGATTCCCGGGGAATGGCTCATCAGAATCTGTATATTTTTCAGGTCAGTCCAAACGGTCCGGTTCCGATTGATACGGAAGCGTACAAGAGGACCCGCGCCGCCATTCTGGAGCAGTCTGCCTTGCGAATGCAAAGCCTGCGATCCGCTCCGGCAGAGCCGGTCGTCTCTCCAGAACCTGTAAGCGAAAATATTGAGCCGGCCTTGCCTGATGAAAATCCCGCGGTATCTACCCCGGAGAGTCTCACTCCTGTCCGTAGCGGACCGGCCATACCCAATAATCAGATTATGAGATCTTCTCCCCAGCCATCCTACAAACTGCGTTTGCCCAATTCGCGTTGAGGTTTCAATGAAAGAAGTATCGCCTGAAGAAGTGTACCATATGGCAAAATTATCCCGCCTGAACATAGACGAGGATGAAGTAAAACTGTTTTCCAGACAGTTCACTCAAATTCTGGATCATATGAACATCCTCTCCCGTGTGGATACGGAGGGAGTTGAGCCATGCTATACTCCAGTAAATCACTCGTCTTTATTGAGGGAAGACAAGGCGGATAATCTAAGAAGCTCAAAAGAAATTTTGGCCAACGCTCCTGAAACAGATGGTAAATATTTTATTGTCCCAAGAATAATATAAAAGCCATAAGCGGCATTCGTATTGTCTGCCCTGAAAAACTGATTGTTAATCTGGTTGGTGTATATGTCGGACATATGTTTTATGCCCATGACCGAACTGGCTTCCGCCCTGCAGAAAAGGGAAATAGGCGTCAGGGAAGTTGTGGACGCATGTTATGATCGGATTGAAGAGACCGAGGACAAAATAGACGCCTTGCTTGCGTCCAATAAAAAGGAAGCCTTGAGTCTTGCCGATAAAATGGACAGGGAGGGGCCTGATCCTGACAGGAAACTCTGGGGTGTTCCTGTTACAATAAAGGATGCGCTATCTACCAAAGGTTTGCCAACAACCGCCGCTTCCAGAATCCTTGCCAATTTTATTCCTTTTTATGACGCCTATGCTGTCCAGCGCCTAAAAGATGCCGGAGCGGTCATATTGGCCAAGAATAATATGGATGAATTCGCAATGGGGTCGTCCACGGAAAATTCGGCTTTCAAGAAGACCAGAAATCCCTGGAATACGGCCCACGTTCCCGGCGGATCGTCCGGTGGTTCCGCCGCGTCGGTAGCTTCCGGCCAGTGCTTTTTATCTATTGGATCGGATACGGGTGGATCGATAAGACAACCAGCCGCGTTTTGCGGTTGCGTAGGTCTCAAGCCCACTTATGGCAGGGTTTCGCGCTACGGTCTATTTGCCTTTGCTTCTTCTCTGGATCAGGTTGGTCCAATCACAAGGAATGTTCAGGATTGCGCTCTGGCCCTGCAGCATCTGGCCGGTTACGATTCCCGTGATAATACTTCCAAGAATGTGCCCGTTCCTGATTATTGTCGGAATCTGGCGGGCGACAACAATCTTAAAGGTAAAAAAATAGGCGTACCATATGTTTTTTTCGGGGAGGGACTGAGTCCGGAAGTAAAACGGGTATGTGAGGATGCCCTGAGCAAGGTTCGCGCGGAGGGAGCTGAACTCGTGGATTTGGAATTGCCAAATCCGGAAATTGCCATCGCGGCCTACTATATTATCGCAATGGCGGAAGCGAGTTCAAATCTTGCCCGATACGATGGCGTTCGCTATGGAGAACGCGCGAATGGAGTCACCACTCTTGACCAGCTCTATGAAGAAAGCAGAAGCAAGGGTTTTGGTCAGGAAGTGAAAAGACGTATTATGCTTGGCTCCTATGTTTTATCTTCCGGTTATTATGACGCCTATTTCCGCAAGGCCGCCCAGACCCGCGCCTTGATACGTAATAGTTATTTGCAGGCTCTGACAAAATGTGATGCCATTATGATGCCGGTGGCGCCGGTGACAGCCTGGCTTCTTGGCGCGCATGAAGCAAATCCGCTGGAAGCTTATCTCATGGATGCCTTTACGCTTCCTGTAAATCTTGCCGGACTGCCCGCTATATCTTTGCCGGCTGGGTTGGGAAATGAAAGCGGTCTCCCCGTGGGGATTCAGTTGATCGCGTCCCCCTTTGAAGAAGCTTCCCTGCTAAAGTTGGCTTATGGATTTGAACAAATACTGCCTGATATAAAGCGGCCCGAATTGTAAAAAAGGTATTGGCATATGGCAAAATTTTCTGTCTCTTTTTTGGGCAGGGACTGTCCTGGCGTGGTGGCTGCCATAAGTCAGCTTTTTGGCGAAGCAAATTGCAATATAGAAGCCATGTCTCAGACAATGATCTGGGGGGAATTCGCGGCCATATTCATAGTGGCCGCACCGGACGATCTGGAGGCAGAAAAACTCAGGAATTTCCTTGAAGACGGCTTGAAGCGCAATCAGGTGGATCTTTCTGTCCTGCTTCGGCCAGCCGCTCAAACGCAGTGGGGCAAGGATCTGCATTGTGAGCCATTTGTGATAACCGTTGACGGCCCTGATGGTCCGGGTCTTATTGGGGCAATGAGCCGTATTTTTGGAAGGCACAATGTGAATATTGAAAACCTGACCGCGGCATTGTCTGAAGAAGCCCGCGGCTACGCAATGTTTGTCTTTGAGGTTATGGTGCCGGAATCCGCCGATCTGGGTAGATTGCGGCGGGAGCTCGCAAGGGAGGCTCAAAATCTGGGCTTGAGGGTCAGCGTCCAGCATAGAAATATTTTTGAGGCTGTAAACAGGGTAAGCGGTTTCTGAAC
>CAYNKM010000029.1:0-10171 GCA_964397795.1 uncultured Desulfovibrio sp.
GCTTTGCATAAGCCTGAACCTGGAATAAATTGAATACCATTTTCCATAAAATTCAAGTATTTGCCTCCATGCGAGACCAAATCTGTTAACCAGAAGAATAACGCTTATGATTTTTAAATCATCCAGCCTTTTTGAATGTTTATTGACAGGAATAAACTTGTAAATTCTGTTAAATTGCCTTTTCGTAATAAGAGGTGTTTCCATTTTTAATCCTCATTGGGAGGGTTAAAGGTTGGGTTTGGAAACGCCTTTTTTCTATTAATTTTCTAAAAATTCAATGCATATACAGCCTAATATTTTAACATTTCAATTTCTTTTTTATTTAATGGATTTAAATCAATTACAAATGATCCCCCAAAACATTCCCCATCTTTACATGCTTTATCTAGCCATTCATATGACATTTTTGCAGAAGTAATGTTATCATATTCTGAAATACTAAAAATTTTTTCAACAAAAAAAATACCGTCTAATATCATTTCTTCTCTACTATCTCCTATATTCCATTTATATAGTCTATTTTTATCAGAATCTGATGAGATAATAATTAGATAATTTTTATCAATAATTTTATTATCTTTATCTTCTTTTATCCAAATTCCAAAACCACCTCTATATCTATGTAAACTCATCATATAGGGGCCAAAATACTTATAATCAGAACAGACAATAATATGCCCGTTTGGGTCAATTTCCCCAATCAAGTCATGCCCTTCATAAGTTGTATCTGTCTCGGTACTAAGAATATCTCTTTCAGAAGGATGTTTTTTTCTATATGTAAATCTTTCTTCTTCAAAATACTTTATATTTATTCTAACAACTTTACCCTGATTTTTAATCAAAAAAGTAACTAAATCTTTAAAATCATTCTCAGTTGTAAGTACATGATTAAACTCTTTTATTTTCTTTTGTTCAAGATTAAAAAAATTAGGGAAAAATATAATAAACAGTGTGATGCATGTACTAATAAATCCAATAATTGATCCTAATATAACTTTTGCTTGAAAATTAATTTTCATGTTAATAAATTATTTTTTATAAAGATTATATAACAATTTTTAATATTTTTACATTATAATATAAAGTTAACAACTTATTGACGAATAATATCCAATTATAAAAGCTATCAATATTAAAAATTAAATTATTAATAGAAATCGCATATATAAAAAATATACATCTATAGCTTGATAGTTATAAAGTTTATATACCGCGAAAGATTACCTCAAAATCAAATTTGGAAATATCATTATGCGCGCCAGCTGAATCATTGAAGAATAGTTTTCCGCATAATAATCATATCTGACAGTTATATGGCGATAACTTTGCGACCAGGAAAAGAATCTTTCAATTTTCCAGCGTCATTTATAGCGGCACGGTTGTCGGCCATCTTGCGACATACTCCGATTCCGACAATTAGGAGTTATCATTTCCACCTGGTATTTTTCAGCCAAGTTCCATCAAGACCATCATTGTCACAAGCTTTATCGCCTATAAAACCGGATAGAAAAACAGCTATGATTTTGGCTTCAACTGTATTTCCCCGAGCTAGGCTTCTTCTGGGGAGTCTCTATCAATATACGACACTACCGGATAACCCTGTGCCTCCACAATAGCCATTATCTTGGCGTCTTTTTGGTCTTGCCCACCAGGGCCCCCTTTTGTTGCTGGCGAAAGCCGCGTCTTTAAAACCTTCGTCCAGCCCCTGTTTTCCCTGCTCCAGAGCCATATTCGCAAGCCTAAAGAGTGTCTTTTCAAATGTGCAAATCTTTCGCCAATATCGCCGGCATCTGGTAGCAGCTCTGGTAAGGAGGAGGACACTTGGGGACAGTACCCAACACGTGCCGCTTCGAAGTTTCCATGGAATCCCTTCAAGAACGAAGCGTGGGAATAAGCCGAAGGTCGTCCCTGACCTCGTGGTCCCTTCGGAGTTGCTGGCAATAATGGCTCGATCAATTCCCATGGTCTGTCGGTAAGTCTCATAGCACCATATGAAAGCAAGAGGAAACCATTTGTACAGGCAAATTCTAAAATATTTCTCCAATTTTAATTAGGAGATGACTTCTTTTGCGATAGTTGGGAAGGGTTTCCGGGAATTTTTCTCGTACAATTTTGCGTATTAAAATATACATCAATAATAACCTACTTAATTATTTTATTAACCACAGACAGAATTTTATTCAAAATCCAGCTCAAGCCCATATTTCATCGCCAATATCCTGAAAAAGTTCTTGGCATTTTCCCTGGCGTGTTTCAGATTTTTTTCTCCATATATCTTCTTTAATTCTTCAAGCTCATCATTCATCTTTTCATCCACATTTATAAGTTCACCAGTTTTGACGTTTTTAGGTAGATAGCCTTCATGGGATGTTTCAGGTTTGGACATACTGACCCGGTTAACCGCAAGCACATCGCCTTTACCAAGACGCACTTTCAACTTTTTTTTACCGTTCTCATCAACCACTTTTATAGCTTTGTCATCAAGATCAAAACCATAATCCATGCTCACAATGTCTTTCTGGATATAGAAATCATGGGAAGTAATCAGATTTTCTTCAAAAAAAATAAATGACAGAGTATAGATGGCGGCAAGATGAGCAATTCCCGAAGATTCTTTTAAAACCTCGCTATGAATCTGCTTTTCAAGATGGGAGTTATAAGAAGCGTCACAGGCGGATAAAAAACACATAAACATGATTATGAGAGAAAGCCACGAGATTTTCATTGACTGCCCAATTTACAGACAAAACGCGGTTATAAGATTTTTCAGAGATTCCTTGCCGCGCTGCTCAACTTGTTTTAAAATACCGTAATCTTTCATAACTTGTCGTATTATCTTTTTCCGCTGCTCTTCATTGCTGTCCCATGCATAACAGGCGCCTGTTGAATCATATTTCCCCAAAGTAGTTGTGCTTTTGCAGTTAACAGCAAGAATTTCAGGTTCAGGCAATTTACTTGAATCTCCTTTACAGATGTTTTCAATCAATGACTCATTTTCCAGAATCTTCATTAAATGATCATAGCCAACAGCTACTTCATATTTTTTAGAGCAGCATCCTTTTACGACATTTTTGCCTTCGTCCCCCTGGATCAAGGGCTCATCATTTATCAATCGTCTGCCTTTTTCATATAGGGTAAAAGGATTGAAATAAGCTTTAACGCCTTCCTTTATCATATCCCTTTTTAGATAACCTCTTTCCAGATCAATAAGCGGAATGTGGTAAATGCCAGTATAAAATTTATCAATCTCCCTGATTTCCTGCAAATTTGAAATGATTGTAGCAGAGGATTTTTTGATAAAATTGATGGAATGGCTGAAATAAAAATATGAGGACGCAATTCCCGTAATGATTAAAACAATAGCTAAATATTTTATGTATCTCATTAGTATTTTTGAATTATCCTTCCTTCTCGTATCTCATAATTCCCTTTCGGATCATATGGCACGTTATCCAGCAGGAGATTGGTGCAATTTAGCGGGATAGGAAAGGTCTGCCCTGCCACAAGTACCTCATGCTGCCAGGATTTCCCCTGATTCATTGAATAATCAATATTAATTTTTCTTTGGCTTGTGCCCATAGCCACATATCTGATTATTGCCATCTGATAGTCCCCGCCAGATCCCAAAGTCTGGATAAATTTTAAATTTTGTTAAATGATTGAGTATAGCAACATATAAAGTTTGTCAATTCTTTTTGTTAATCTGCCTTAATGGAAGATTATCCTTTTCTCATGGAAGCCATTTCAAATGTTCTTGAGCGCTTGCGCACGGATGCCGGTTTTAGCAAGAGAAAGCTGGCGGCAATTTCCGGCATTGACAGGGTTTATCTCCTGCAAGTGGAGCAGGGAAAGTATAGACCCACCATAAATTTCATGTTTCTGCTGGCAAAAGGTCTGGGAATTTCGGTGTCGGAGCTTGTAACACAGATAGAGGAGGAACAAAAAGCTTTATGCCAGAAGAACCAAAGCTGATCAAATTCACGATCCGTATCATCTGCCAATTTTATTCATAAGCTGCTCCGCTTTTTTCATAAAGGCTTTACCCGTTTCACAGCCCTCATATCTTTTCATGGCCTTATATATTTCCTCTGCCATTTCTGAATGACTGTTTTTGTAACAGCATTCAAGGAGGGCCAGGCCAGTACCCGTCCATTGCCATTTGTGAAAGGAATTCAAATCATATTGACCACACTCCTGCCACAGCTCGTGAGCTTTTTTTAAATGTCCTGGCATGAGCGCGAATACGAGCAAATGACAGGTTTTAAGTTTCTCTGCCAGCATATCGCAATTTGTAGCATCCCAGGGGAAGCGATTATAGATGGAAAGAGCCTTATCAATTTCATGCCTAGCGATATGACGGCCAACAAGGCTTCCAGCCGCTTCCGCAAGACTCTCCAAACTGGCGTCAATACCGTAGAGCATGTCGTAAAGATTTTCAGCTTCCTCCAGTCTGCCTGCCAGTGACAGCTTTACAATATGTCTGCAAGCAGCGTCATAAATAAGCTTTTCAGGCAACAGGGAAACAATTTTGTTTATAGCGTCTGCACCCATGCGTAGCTCCTTTTTTATGGGGTGGAATAACCATATTCCCATAAAAAAGAGCATCGTCAATCATTTATTTCATTTTTAACCTATTTCTATATGAAAGTTGAAAACTGTTTTCAAATTTGCGTAACTAACAGAAATACTTGATTAAAAAATTGAATATTCTCCTTAAAAATTTTTTTTGGAATTTTCCAAAAAGAAAGAGAACCATCAGTTCTGGCTCCCTTTTACATGTTATTTGTCCCAGGTCAGGCTATGACCCTTGACGTTTATCCGGCTCTAGTGAGGATCAAGTTTCGTGTGATTGAGACCCTTTCATTTTCTGGTAAAATTTTCTCCCTGAAATTTTGCCACCGCGTCTCCGCGCGTAAGGGAATTATGCTGACTCCATTTCTCCTTTTTCTCATCGGCTTTTGCGCCCTCTGCCTGGCGAAGCAAATGCAACTTTATCCTCTCCACAGCGCGCTTCTTGTTCATAAGCTGGCTGCGTTCATCCTGACATATAGTTGAGTATCCTGTTGGGGTATAGATGGCGCGCACAGCGGTTTCCACCTTGTTGACATTCTGGCCGCCATGTCCCCCAGCCCGCATGGTCTGGAAAGTCACCCGTGATTCATCAAAATCGGCTATGGAGTTTTCAGAAAAGGTATTAAAGCTGATAAACCAGTTTTTACGCTGGTGAGTGGGCCTGAAAGGACTCTTGCAAGTCCACTGGATAGTGCCAATGAATTCACTTAAATCCTCGTCAGTTTTTATGAAGGCCGATTTGAGCGTGCCCGCCTCATAACCCTGGTTGAGTTCAATTATTTCTATACCCTTGAAATTATCCAGAAGATAGCGGAGAAATTTGGCCACAGCCAGTTCACACTCCACCGGACCATTGCCTGAACTTATCTGATAATAACTCATTCGCCTCCAGCCTTGAAATTATAGACAGGTTTAAGGATAGCGCGGATTTTGACCGTTTCGCCAATCTGGTTAATTATTTCGTCCATGGACTTGTATGCTTGCGGGCTTTCGTCAATTGTGTCGCGGGAGATGCTGGTTGAATATATGCCTGCCATGGACTGCTTGAACTGGGTCAAGGTTATGTTTTCCTTCGCTTCTTTTCTGCTGAAAATTCGTCCCGCTCCATGCGGCGCCGAATAATTCCATTCAGGATTCCCCAGACCTTCACAAAGAAGACTCCCATCCCTCATGTTCATGGGTATTATGAGAGTTTCCCCCTTTTGGGCGGATACGGCTCCCTTGCGTAAAATCATGTTTTCTGTATCAAGATAATTATGAATGGTTGTGAACGAGGAGATGGCTTTCCATTTCATTCCTTTCAGAATTTCATCCGCAATGGCCTTCCGATTGGTAGTGGCGTAGTCCTGCATAATTTTCATGTCATGCACATAATCGGAAAAATTTTGACCCGTCAGATAGGCAAGCTCAAAAGGCACATTTTCCGGCCTGTTTTTACCAGCCCTGTTTTGATGAAAAGTGGCAACCTGAAAACCCGGGTTTCTGCTGCCAGAATGAATTATCAGATAATATTCTTCAGAGTCGGCATTTATGGCAACCTCGATGAAATGATTGCCTCCTCCAAGAGTTCCCAGACTGCGCATGGCCTTTTCCCGATTCAAGGCCTTGGCGCAGGTCAATTCTGAAATATTTACATCATCAGTGAAACGGTGTGCTTGCTTGCGCAAGGCCAGGCCGGAAGGCACAGATCGGCGGATCACACCATCCAGTTTTTTAAAATCCATCCTGCATTTACCGAGATTCAGGACCTCCATGCCACAGCCTATGTCAACCCCCACAAGATTTGGGACAATCTTGTCACTTATAGTAATGGTGGCGCCGATTACGCATCCCGCCCCGGCATGAGCATCGGGCATGACTCTCAACTTCTCTCCCTGAACAAATTCCTGATTGCAAAGCGCAGTCAGCTGACCAATGGCTCCTTTTTCGAGGGAGTTTGCGTAAACAAGGGCGGAATTGAACTTGCCTTTTATTTCCAGCATTTTTATACTTACAGCTTTATAAGCAATATGGAAAAATGATTCGAAGGAAAATCACAGTTCATTATATGAAAAATCTCCTGTCAGCGAATTAATCCGTCAGTCGCGCATAAAAGCCATCCAGTCCGAAGCCGTATAATCCATATATGAATATTGGGCAATGATTTTTTATAATATTTACAGACATGGGTAAAGTCATCAGATTCCCAGATTAAAAATAAGTCCTTATTAAGCCTGCGGGATTCCCTGCCTGATTTGGCGGATTCCTTTTTTATTTACACGGCGATATACGCCAAAAATTTGCCCATCCTGATTAAATGGCCGCTTTCATAATTTAAACCCGTCCGGGAAAATCGCTCCGCCATATTGTCGTCTGATAATTATCTTTGACAAATGTCCCAGGCCTCCTGAAAATAAAAGCCACTGGATAAAATGGATTCAGGAAAATATTTAAAGCTGAAAACTCTTTGAGGGCATACAAGATATCTCAAAATCAAATTATTATTTGATTTTGAGAAGATCATTCGCCAAAAAACGTCGTTTTTGGCTCATTTTCGCCGCTTATTGCGCCGCACTATACAACAGTATAGCGTTAGAACCCATTTATGAGATGGCTTCTAATGTCCTTAATCATTACGGAATTTGAAACAGAAAACGGCGATTCAGTTACAGTAGTATGTACTCTGGATCAAAACAGTTTTATGGAATTTCTTTCCTGATTGGATCCTATGATTAATAAAAATATCTGACCTGGACTAGCTCACAAACAGGAGGCTGAAAGTGGCTGTTTCACGAAGAAATTTTATCAAGGGAGGGCTTGTGACACTTGGCGCGGGCATGATTGGCAATACAGGCGCGGCCGTGGCAGAAGAAAAAAGCGGACCTTTTCCCACCCATGAACCAATAGGCAAGGGAAAGGGCATATATCCGGGCAGGGTCGTATGGACACATGACCCACAATCTGTAGTCTGGGATGGCGCGGATTACTGGTGGCGGCCCGGCAATTTTGATTCTCCCCGCATTTTCACCATGCTTAATAACGGAGTAATGAAATTGACTGGCGAAGCAAGTCCGGATGCTGCCTGGCAGGCACTGTTTGCCTGGCATAATGCCCAGGGAAAAAGACAGGGCGCGTATCAGAAAGGACAAAAGCTGGCAATAAAGGTCAATATGAACGGAGCAGGCGAATATAATGATGATCCGCATGGCTACGTGGCTTCCAGTTATGGCAATCCTGTGGTGCTTCAGGCCCTTTTGCTTTCTCTTGTTAAAAACGGGCATGTCAGCCCCGGCGATATTACGGTTTATGATACAAACCGGATCTATCCCGATTATATGCGGGATATGTGTTCAGGCGGCGAACTTGAGGGAGTGCGATTCCGCTACCGGGATGAAGGCGGTTCAAACGAAGCCAAAGCGGATAAAAATGCACTGATTAAATGGTCTGGTCCTGTAAGGGGCGCCGATACCTTTTTGCCCTTATGCGTCACGGAAGCTGATTATTTGATAAATCTGGCCAATCTGAAAGGTCATTCCTGGGGAATGACTCTGGCCGCAAAAAATCATTTTGGCTCTTTCCTCAATCATGATTTGCGCCGCTCGCCCCAGTCTGCGGGAATGCACGATAATATTATCGGCGCCCAGATGGGAGATTATTCCGTTCTGACAGATCTCCTTGCCCATAAGGATCTTGGCGGCAAAACAATATTGTATATCCTGGACGCGCTCATCACAGCTCCATCAGAGACAGGAGCGATTACCCGCGAAAAAGCCCTCTGGGAGATGCCTCCCTTTAATGGAGGCTTCGCGGCCAGCCTTTTCATGTCGCAGGATCCAATCGCCCTGGATTCGGTGGGCGCGGATTTCTTGGTCAATGAACCTGTTATGAAACGCTATAATTCGGGTCTGGCTACCAACACTGGCATGGAAAATTATCTGCATGAGGCAGCTTTGCTGCCGAATCCTCCCTCTGGCACAAAATATACAAATGGTGCTGGACAGACCATAGAAAGCCTGGGTACGCATGAACACTGGAATAATCCCAAAGATAAAATGTATAGCAGAAATCTGGGAAAAAGCGAAGGCATTGAATTAATCCGGGGATGATCTTTTTAAATCAAGGCCCGGTTTAAACCATATTGTCTTTTTTCAATCATCAGATGATGGCAGAGCGTAAATCAAAAAGGCGGCAGGGTATGCGCCGTGCCGCCTTGCTTTAGCAGAATATTTTATCAAGGATTCAGCGATTTGCCAATTTAGTTCGACAGGCCGAAAATTTTAGCGCTTGTGAGAGCCGAGAATTCCAAAGGCGGACAATACGGCATAACCAACGCTTCCTATAAGGAATATTCCGCCCAAAACGGCCATGCTTTTTCCAAGGCTTATATCGCCAAGATGATCCCGGCCAAACTCTTCAATTTTGCCAGCTTCCCTTCTGACCGCGTTGCGAACATGAGAGATCTCGTTTACCAGTTTTTCAAGATGCGGATGCTCTGTTTCAAGCTTTTTCAGGGCAAGCAGGGAAGTTAATTCGGCGATTTCTTTTTTTAATTGCAAAATTTGTTTTTCAAGGCGTTCGTTTGTCTCTCTATCATTGCTCATATTGACTCCACTAGTTAGAATTTTGCATAAAGACTATTGAAAATGGAAGAGTTTGCCGATTTAATGCATAGGCCAGTCTTAAAGAGCTTCCTGGGAAACTATGGAAGCGGCCAAAGAAACAGCAGTTTTGGAAAAATCATGGGCGTGGGCAAAAACCTCATCAGCTATTATCCTAATTGCGGAACTTGGAACAACGCCCGGCTTTACTTCAGCAAGAACGGCCTTGGCCAATACCACTTCCAGGAGGGGAGGATTGTTTTCCTTAAGAATACTTTCCGCCATTTCCGCCATTCTCTCACTTGTATGTCGGTCAAACCCCATATATACCCCCTCCAGAATAAAGATTTAATTTTCGCACATATTTTGATATTTTATCTTTCTTCATTTTCAAGGTCAATAAAAAAGGCAGGGTCGCTTTTTGTCTGTCTTGCCAGAATTTTATCATTTCAAACGCTTTTTTCCGGATATGCGCGAATTTCTTTATTTGCTTGCCATAAATTTTGATGTTATAAATTATGGATATGTTTTTGGCCAGTTTATCCCATAAATCAGATTTTTATAAGACAGATTTTAAATTTTGTCGAAAATTATTCAGCTTATAATATTTATAATATATTGAGGTTAAGTCCGTGGCTAAAAAAAAGACCCCGTCCGATGATGAAATAATCGACCTCACCGAACTGATAGAACCAGGAGAAAGCAACACCAAAAAAGCTTCCAGGGCCTATGCCAGGGCGGCCGCTCCTGTTGACGATAATCAGTCAATGGATTTTGATTCCATGCTTTCAAATGCCGCCGGCGGGGGAAACTCTTCCCCTTCACGCCCTGTTGACCCTCATGAAGAACTGGACATGTCGGATCTGGGAGAAATAGATAATATCCTGGAATCCCTGAATATGCCTCCCCAGCCTGGTGAACGTGCCCCGGCCAGTCCCTCTCCAGATCCTGAACCCGCTGACGATCTCGATAGCGTCCTGGACGATCTTCTCGGGGAGTCCGAGACTGTAAACAAGCCTCCG